>DASVEH010000419.1:0-2353 GCA_036380655.1 Candidatus Limnocylindria bacterium
CTCGCCGGCGTTGTTCGTCCACGTGACCTGGACCCTCGAGAGGTCGACCAATCGGTCCTCGAAGATCAATACGTTGCCTTTGATGTCGAGGTGGGTCATGACCTCGACGCCGCACAAGTCCTCGGGGAACGACTCCTCGGCAGTGAACTTCTCGTGGATGGGTCTTGCGCCGAGCGCAATCTGTGCGGTCAGGACGAGCAGTGCGGTCGCCAGCGCGGCCGGCCCGATAACGCGTCGCATGGCATGGACACCTCCGTACGCAAACGGGTCGGTTTCGCCAGTGACTCGGCGCGGCGACGGGCAGCGTGGGCGACCTGGATTGGGAGCCGCGTGTCAGGGTCCCCCGCAGGGTCGAACCTACCGCGTCCGCACGATAGGGTCAAGGGTCGGGCGCCTGCCGCCGCCCTTTGCCGGCGCGCTCAACCAATGCCCAAGTTCATGGTGCCGGAGGTGGGACTTGAACCCACATGAGCTTGCGCTCAACGGTGTTTGAGACCGTCGCGTCTGCCGATTCCGCCACTCCGGCGCGGGGAGCCGTCATTATAGGAAGCCCATGGCCGATGCCCCCGAGACGACACCTGCGCATCGAACCCAGCCGCTTCCCGATGAGGTGGCCGTGATCGCCCGGGCCGCGGCGGGGGACCGAACGGCCTTCGCCCAGCTCATGGAGCACTACCAGAGCGCCTGCTACGGCCTCGCCTGGCGCCTCCTTCGCGATGCCGACCAGGCAGCCGATGCGACGCAGGACGCGTTCATCCATGCCTATCGGGCGATCGGCTCCTACCGCGGGGGCATCTTCCGCTCGTGGCTCCTGCGCATCACGGCGAATGCCAGCTACGACATCCTGCGTCGCGCGCAGCGCCGTCCCTCGAGCCCGCTACCGGATCCGGACGAGGGAGCACCGGAGCTGCCCGATCTGGCGGCGATCAACCCGGTCGCCGAGGCCGCGAAGAGCGAGCTGTATCGGCATCTCGAGGTCGCGCTCCGGCGGCTCCCGGAGGATCAGCGCATCGCGGTGGTGCTGTGCGATGTCTACGGGATGGACTACAACGAGGTGGCCGCCATGACCCAGTCCGCGCTCGGGACGGTGAAGTCGCGGATCCATCGCGGCCGCCTCCGCCTGCGCGAGCTGCTCGCCGAGCATCGGGAACTCTTCACGGGATGAGGGCGTCTGGACCGATGGCATGCTGAACCAGAATCACCCTGACGACGAGCGCCTCTCGGCGCTGGCGTCGCACGACACCGATGCGACCGACGACGCCACGCTGGCCGCGCACGTCACCACCTGCGAACGATGTACCGAGCTCGTGAACGAGCTCGGTGTCCTGCGTTCCGCGCTCGGCGAGCTTCCCGACCTGGCACCGTCGCGTCCGCTCCAGCTCGTGCCGCCCGTGGGCGCGTCTGCGCCGGCCGCCGATCGCGTCGGCGGGTGGGTGCGCCGGTTCTTCGCGCCCGTGGTTGCCTCAGGGGCTGCCCTGGCACTCGTCGGCGTCATCGGCACGGCAGCGCCCGCGATGCAGAGCTTTGCCCCCAGCGCGGGCTCCGCGCCGGGGGGTCCCGAGGAGATCGCGGCCACGGTCGGTTCTGCCGGCGGCGAGCCGGCTGCCGGCGGTGAGGGCGACACGTTCGCGGAGAGCAGCATGGGCGCGCAGCGAGACCAGGAGGCACAGGCGTCGGACGGCGGCTCCCTCCTGTACGCCACGGACGAGGCCGCCGCGGCCGAGCCGTCACCTGCCCCTGCCGCGCACGAGGACTTCGGCGGTGACGCGCTCGAGCCGGAGCGCTCCCCGTGGCCGATGGTGCTCTTCGCCGGGATCGCCGTCATCATCGGCGCCCTGCTGGCCCGCTGGATCCTCGCGCCGCGCGCTCCCTGAGGCCTGCTGAGGCAAGGGACCGCCGCTCAGCTACGCCGCAAACCCGATCAGAGCGCCACGCGACCGGCCGCGATGGCGCCCAGGAGCAGCAGCACGATCACCGCTCCGGCGAGGAGCGCCGCCCAGCCGGAGTCGCGGAAGGTGGGCTCGGCAGGAGCGGGACGGGGTGGGCGGCGGGTGCGCGGGATCGGGACCTCACCCGGTTGGCGGACGGTGCGCGGGGCGGCGCGCGTCTCGGCGGCGGTGGCTCGCCAGGACGCCCACGTCCGCGTCGACGACGGCGACGCCGGCTGGATGGGAGCCCGCGAGGCGCCCCAATGGCCGGCAGCGGGCAGGCCCGACGACGGGTGTGAGCGGTCGTAGTCGGCGCGTCGAAGGGGATTCGAGAGCAGCGCCCACGCCTCGTTGATGTTCCGCATCCGATCGGCCGCCTCCACCGCCCCCTCGTGAAGATCGGGATGATGGCGCTTCGCCAGCCG
>DASVEH010000420.1:0-5425 GCA_036380655.1 Candidatus Limnocylindria bacterium
CCTCCATGCTTCAACCAGGGACGAGCAGGCGGCCGGCGGCGGCGATGCGGCGCATCCAGGGCAGCTCGCGCTCGATCGTCGTCTCGGCGCCGTGCCCGGGGAGCACCCGGACATGCTGGGGAATCTCGTGTGCCAACCGCGCCAGGGAGGCGACCATCTGCTCCTCCCTGCCGCCCGGGAGATCGGTCCGGCCGTAGGAGCCGGCAAACAGGACGTCGCCGGAGAGCAGGAGCGCGTGACGCTCCTCGTACAGGCAGACCGAGCCCTCGGTGTGGCCGGGCAGGTGGAGGACGTCGAACACGAGGTCACCGATGCGGACCTGCTCGCCCTCGCGCAGCTCGTGGGTCGCCGTCACCGCCTCGACCTCGAAGCCGTAGGTGTTCTGCCCGCCGAGCCGATACCCGTCGTCCGGGTGGATCGCCAGCGCCGCATCGGAGGCGCGCATGAGCGGGGCGTTGTCGAAGATGTGGTCGATATGCCCGTGTGAGTTGCCGATGAGGTGGAGGCGCAGCCCGTTCGCGGCCACCCGCTCCATGAGTGGTGCCGCGGCACCCATGCCGGGATCCACGACCAGGGCATCGGCCGAGCGGCCGTCCCAGACCAGGTAGGCATTCGTCTCCCACGGCCCGAAGGCGCCGACCTCCATCCGGACGCCATGATCCGGGTCCGCGGCGGGTGTGCCTGATCGCCCGACGAGGGGCTCGTCGCCGGTCACTGCTCGCGGCCGCCCGCGGGGCCGATGACGCCCGGGGCGCCGTCCGACAGGCGCAGGCCGAAGTGGTCGGCCAGGCGCCGCGCCAGCGCGTCCTCGGCCTCTTCCATTGGCACGGGGTGGCCAAGCTCACGGGCCAGCGAGGTGACTCCCTTGTCCGGGATGCCGCACGGGATCATCTCGTCGAACCAGCGCAGGTCGGTGTTCACGTTGAGGGCCAGCCCATGCGTCGTCACCCCACGCTTCACCCGTACCCCGACGGCCGCCAGCTTGCGCTCGCCCTCGACCCAGATGCCCGGATGGCCCTCGAGGCGTGCGGCAGCGACGCCGAAGGAAGCCGCCGTGTCGATGATGGCGGCCTCGAGGATGCGGACATATCGGCGCAGGTCGAGCGGGTCCTTCAGCTCGACGATCGGGTAGGCCACGATCTGACCCGGTCCGTGGTAGGTGATGTCGCCGCCGCGATCGATTCGGACGAGCTCAGTGCCCATCTCCCGCAGGCGTTCCGGCGTCGCCAGCATGTTCGACGCGTCGCCGCCGCGACCGATGGTGTAGACCGGAAAGTGCTCGAGCAGCAGGAGGCGGTCGCCGATGCGCCGGCCACGGCGCTGGTCGGCCAGCTCATCCTGGAGCTCCCAGGTGGGCCGGTACGCGACCGTTCCCAGGCGCTCCACCGTCAGCGTGCCGCCGTGCGCGGCAAGGAGCGGGTGCCCGTCGCTCGCCGGCCGGTGCGGTGATGTGCGATCGGGACGGAGTGGCCGCGCGCGGGGCGCCTCCGAGGGCGGCGCGCTGATGTCGCGGAAGGGCGTCTCGGGAGTCATCAACCGCCGTCAGACCGCGGCGGCAGTCTCGCGGCCGGGGACCTGCTCGGCGGCGTGGTACGACGACCGTACGAGGGGCCCGGACTGCACGTGCTTGAAGCCCATCTCCAGGCCGATCCGGCGCAGCGCCATGAACTCGGCCGGGGTGTAGTACTTCACGAGCGGCAGGTGGCTGCGCGAAGGGCGCAGGTACTGGCCGATGGTGAGGACGTCGACGTCAGCCCCGCGCAGGAGCTGCATGGCCTCTACGATCTCGTCCCAGGTCTCGCCCAGGCCGAGCATGATCCCGGTCTTGGTGACCATGTCGTCGAAGCCGATATCCGACGCCACCTCGCGACCGTGGGTCAGCACCGAGACCGACCGATCCCAGCGGGCGCGCCGGCGGACCGGCTTCTGGAGGCGGGGGACCGTCTCGACGTTGTGGTTGAGGATGTCGGGCTGTGCCTCGACCACGGTGCGGATGTCCTCCGGTCGGCCGTTGAGGTCGCTGATGAGGACCTCGATGCTGGTTCCCGGGTTCTCGAGCCGGATCTGGCGGATCGTCTCGGCGACCATCCCGGCGCCGCCATCGGGCAAGTCGTCGCGGGCCACCATGGTGATGACGACGTGCTGCAGCTTCATCAGCTTCGTCGCCTCGGCCACACGGCGGGGCTCGTCGTCATCGGTGATGGGCGGGCGGCCGGTGTCGATGGCGCAGAAGCCACAGTTCCGGGTGCAGACGCTGCCGAGGATCATGAAGGTCGCGGTGCCGAGCGCCCAGCATTCGCCGATGTTCGGGCAGCGGGCCTCCTCGCACACCGTGTTGAGCGCCTCGTCCCGGAGCACGTGCTTCGTGTTCGCGTAGGTCGATCCGGCGCCGATGCGGACCTTCAGCCACTCGGGCCGCCGACCTCCGGGGCCGGCGTTCTCCGGCACGGGATCGCCGGGAGCCAGGAGGCCGCCATCGGTCTGCGGCCCGCCCGGATACATCACCTCCGATGGGCTGGCGTGGCCGCCGGCCGGGTTCGAGACGACGTTCAGCTCGCCCAATGAGCTGTAACGGGAGCTGTAGTCGGTGCGGGGACCATCGAGCGCCATGGGTCAAGTCTAGCGATGCTTTCGGCGACCTGCCGTCGTGGCTCCCGACCTCGACCCGCCCCGAGAGTACTGGGGGGTACGGGGTTTCGGCGACTCCGTTCATCGGCCGCCGGAGGACCCGTCACGAGCACCGGTACGAGGGAACCGAAGGTCCTATCGCCCGAGTGGGACCCGCGCGCCTATGGTCCAGGCGACATGTTGCTCGTCCGGCGACCAGGCGGTCCCACGCGACGGCGCCCGATGCTGTTGGCGCTCGTGTTCGGCTTCGTGCTGGTGCTCGTCGGCGTGACGGCCAGCGCGCTGGTGGCGATCGCATCGGACCATCTCGTGAACTCGACGCTGAATGGCGCCGTGAAGCGGGATGCGGCGCTCGTCGAGCTCTTCGTGAACGGCAACCTGCGAGCCAGCGATCTCGACGCAGATGGGCCGACCCCGATCCGCTCGGCCGAGCTCACCGAGCTGCTCGCGGGCATGACAGGCCGTGACGAGATCCTTCGCATCGAGATCCGGGGGCGGGATGGCCTGGTCCTGGGCAGCGACGCGGGTGACGTCGTCGGCCGGACTGCACCCCGCACCAGGGGGATGGCGGAGGCCTTCAACGGGCGGCCGACGGCATCGGTCATCGATGGTGCAGGTGCGGTTGAGTCTGTGGGCAGCCTCGCTGCGACGAGCGTGCTCCAGGAGTACCTGCCCATCGTCGACACGGGCGATGAGCCGGTCGCCGTGGTCGGCATGTGGCGCGACGCCGAGGCACTCCTCTCCGGCCTCGACGCGACCCGCCGCGACATCATGGTCGTCACGCTCGTGGCCGGCCTGCTCCTGTCGATCGTGTGCTTCCTCATCTTCAGATCGGCGCAGGCACGGCTGACCCAGCAGCACCAGCAGCTGATCGATGCCACCCGCCGCGATGCGCTGACGGAGATGCTCAACCACGGCACGATCGTGGCCCTCCTCTCGGAGGAGCTGGAGGCGGCGCGGCTGGCCAGCGGGCGGATCAGCGTCGCCCTGGTGGACATCGATAACTTCCGCCTCTTCAACGACAACCATGGCCACGAAGCGGCCGACGAGGTGCTGCTGCGTGTCGCAGAGCTGGTCGCACGCGAGGCGGGCGACGGACACGTTGCCCGCTACGGTCCGGACGAGTTCCTGCTGGTGCGGGCAGGCGCCGACACCTCCGAGATGGAAGCCTCGATCGGCAGGCTCCGAGCCGGACTCGAGGAGGTGAGCGTGCAGTTCGGCGACTCCGAGCAGCTGCCCGTGAGCGTCAGCGTGGGGATCTGCAGCTATCCGGAGCATGCCTCATCGGTCACCGAGCTGCTCTCGGTCGCTGCCGTGGCGGTGGGGGAGGCCAAGGCCGGCGGCGGCGACGCCGTGCGGATCGCTCACACCGGGGAAGAAGACCGCGTCGTGTCCGGCAGCTTCGACGTCCTCCAGGGCCTCGTCATCGCGGTGGACACCAAGGATCGATACACGAAGCGGCATTCGGAGGACGTTGCCCGCTACGCAGTGTTCCTGGCGGAGCGGCTCGGACTCGACGAGGACATGCGACGCACCATCCACCTGGCTGGCCTGCTCCACGACATCGGCAAGATCGGGATCCCGGACGTCGTGCTGCGGAAGCCCTCGAAGCTGACCGCAGAGGAGTACGGCATGTTCCAGCAGCACGTCGTGCTCGGCGACGCGATCGTGCGCGACGTCCCGAACGTCGACGTGGTGCGCGCCGGCATTCGCCACCACCACGAGCGCTGGGACGGCAAGGGCTATGTCGAGGGGCTCGAGGGCGAGACGATTCCGATGATCGCCCGGGTGCTTGCGGTCGCCGATGCGTTCAGCGCCATGACCACCACCCGGCCGTCTCGAAAGGCGCTCCCGATCGAGGAGGCGCTCAAGCGCCTCGGCGACGCCGCCGGAACCCAGCTCCAGGAGGACCTGGTCACGGCCTTCATCACCGGCATCGAGACCGCACCGGACGCGCCGATCCCCGGGGAGGAGCCGGTCTCCATCTGGCGACCGGAGCTGTGGGTGGCGTGAGCTGATGGATCACACCACTGTCGCCCCTCGGCCAGGGCAACGGGCGCGCGCCATGGTCATCACCGTCGTAATCGCGACGATGGCGGCGAGCGGCCTTCTCGTCGGCCCTCGCCCGCAGCCGGCCAATGCCGGGCTGGTGGCCACCGGAGTCAATGATCGCCACACCGTGAAGCACGATCGCGTGCTGACCGTCCCGGCCCCGGGGGTACTGGGGAACGACCTCAATCTCCTTGGAGCCACCACTGCGATCTTGGTTTCGGGCGTCTCGCACGGGACGCTCGCGCTGCGGTCTGACGGCGGCTTCACGTACACGCCGGCGGCTCGATACGTGGGCACCGATTCGTTCAGGTACCGACCGAGCGGGCTTCTCAGCACCGCCGCCACCGTCACGATCACGGTCACGAATACGGCTCCCGTCGCTCGGCCGGATGCGTACGCGATGGTTGCCCGCACCACGTTGGTCATCGCGGCACCGGGAGTCCTGGGCAACGACTCGGACGCCGATGGCGACACGCTCACCGTCGAGATGGTTGGTGGCGGGATCAGTGGATCGCTCGACCTCGACCCCAACGGCGGCTTCCGCTATACGCCCGGGGGCGGCGCCAGCGGTACCGTGACCTTCAGCTATCGCGTCTGGGATGGCATCGTGTGGTCCTCTTCGACGACGGTGAGCATTACCATCACGGCAGCACCGACGCCGACACCGGCGCCGACCCCCCGGTCGACGCCGGCTCCGACTGCCAGTCCGACGCCGACACCCCGTCCTACCGCCACGCCCATCCTT
>DASVEH010000421.1:0-4936 GCA_036380655.1 Candidatus Limnocylindria bacterium
GACGACCGATGATGAGGTCACCATGGCGCTGGCGGCGATCATCGACTCGCTCGCGGCCATCGGCAGCTGAAGAAGGAGAGAGCGTGGCGCACACCGTCTGGGTCGTCGACGACGAGCCCCTGATCCGGACCGCCGTCCTGGCGGTCCTCGGCGAGCTCGGCTACGAGGCTCGAGGATTCGGCAACGCCGAGGAGCTGTACCTAGCGCTCGTGGAGGAGGGCGCAACGCCCGACCTGCTCGTGCTGGACCAGCGGCTGCCCGACGAGTTCGGCTCGACCATCCTCCACTCACTGCGCGAGCGGCCCCAGTACCGCGACATCCCGGTGCTCTTCGTGACCGCCATCGACGACGAGGAGGCCGACCGGCTCTCGGCGCTGGCGCCCGTGGTCCGCAAGCCATTCGACTTCAGCGACTTCGTACAGGCGGTCGAGCAGCAGCTGGCGATGGCCCCCTCCTCGTAGGGGCGACGCGACCCCGCCGCCCTACGAGTCGCCGCTTGAACACGATTCCGAGAGCAGCGCCTCAGCCGTGTGCCTCGTCCGTGAAGGCGGCAAGCACCGAGATGGGCACCGGCACGAGCGGTGGTCGCGGCGTGATCTGCCCGAGCGGGTCATCCGGCTCGAGCTCGAGACGAGCGGCGAGCCACGGGATGCAACGGCGGCCCTGGCAGGGACCGAAGCCGATTCGGGTCGCCCGCTTCACCGCATCCGCGGTCTCCCAGCCGGCACCGATGGCGCGGTAGGCCGCGTCGACGCTGATCCCGCGGCAGGCGCAGGCCTGCCGCTCCAGCTCGCCCATGCCGGCGACGGTTCCGGCGCCCGCGAGTAGAGCCTCCAGGCGCCCGTCCGATCCATCTATCTCGAGCGTCTCGGCCAGCAGCTCCCACGGCGTCACGTCGTGCCCGCGCAGGGCCGCAGCCCGCACCACGTGACCAACGGCCGCCTCCGACCAGGCGTCGAAGACCGTCGCCCCCTCGTGGTCGGGAAGGTCGCCATCGACGACGCGCAGCGCCGTCACCCGCGCTCGTTGGATCGGCGCCACCCGTAGCGGCCGGCCATCGGGGGAGCGAAGGCGCTCCCAGACGGGCTCGCTCACGCCTCCGTCCCCGCATCGGCGAGGCGGTGGTACTGCGAGCCGTACCAGAGGAGCGGGGCCGCGTCATGGCGATAGCCGGCGGCAACGATCTCGCCGAGGAAGATGGTGTGATCGCCTCCGTCGTGGCGCTCGGTGAGGCGGCAGTCGAAGTACGCGAGCGCGCCCTCGAGGATCGGGGAGCCCGTCTCCGCCTCGTGCCACTCGGCGCCGCAGAAGCCCTTCAGCTTCGTGGCCGTGGTGCGCTGCGCGAAGCACTCCGCCAGCTCCTGTTGGTCATCGGCGAGAACGCTGACGCTGAAAGCGTGGCTGCCGATGACGGCGCCGTGCGTCTCGGACTTGCGGGCGATGCTCGCCATGAGGAGCGGAGGATCGATGCTGATGGTGGCGATCGCGTTGGCGGTCATGCCGGCCATGAAGGGGCCGTGCCGGGCCGCCACCACGGTGACGCCGGTGGCGAAGTGGCCCATCAGGGTGCGCAGCCGCGCCCGCTCCTCGTCGTGCATCGGCGGGGCTAGGCGGCCGGGATGGTTGCCAGGCGGATGAGCACCAGGCAGATGCGGTACCACGCCTCCCCGTCGTCGGCGCGAAAGCCGACCGTGCGTGGGCCAAGCCGCTCGGTGCCGGGCAGGACGCAGGCGTAGTCGGCCATGGCGGGCAGGCGGAAGTCGATCTCCCCGGCGATCGGGGTGGCCGGCTCGTACGGGCGCATCTCTCCAAGGCGGGCCATGGCGCGCCGCATGCCGTCCCGGATGGCGCGCTGCGCGTCGTTCGGGGCCAGCGACTCGGCCACGTTGGTGCCCAGCGCGCGCTTGACGATCACCCGTTCCGCCCAGGGCAGCAGGGCTTCGACCTCGCCGGCCAGGGCATCGTCACCGGCCACCAGGATCACCGGCACGCCGTGGTGGCCGAGCCGAATCGCGTTCAGTCCCGTCTCGTTGTGCGGCACCCCGTTGGCCCGGATCGCGAGCACGGTCAGGGAGGAGTACGTGTGGGCGATGACGCCGGTCGGATGCCCGGCGCCGGCGTGATAGCCGATGAAGGCGGCAGCGTCGAAGGGACCGTCGCCGTCGCCGCCGATCCCCTGGGTCATGCTCAGCGGCTTGTCCCCGAGGATGAGGCGGGCACCGTCGCGCAGGTCCTCCGCGCGCAGGTTGCGCATCTGCCAATGGCTGTCGTTCACGACCACCTCGCCTGCCCCGTGCTCGATGGCGGCGTCGATGGCCGCGTTCGTCTCCCCCGCCATCAGGGCCCGGCTGCGGTCGTAGTCGGTTCGATCGTGGCCGTCGGCGCCGAACACCACCTGGTGCGGATGGGCGACGCCGGCCAGCCCCTCCATGTCGACCGAGAGATAGATGCGCATCGGTCAGCGATACCGCTCGAGCTTCTCGAGGATGCCGCTCGTGGTGGTCCAGTCCTCCGGCGTCGGCTGCTCGCCCCGGTGCAGGTGGAAGAGGGGCACGGAGTTCCAGCACGGCCCGTCGATGCGCGGCAGGTGGATGCTGAGGTCGCCGCGATCGAGCGCGGCCACGAGGGTGACACCCTGCTCGCCGCCGCGCGCCAGCGCGCGCTCGAAGGAGTCGACGAAGTCGGCGGGGCCACCGAACTCGAGGCCGATGCGCATGGCGGCCAGGCCGGTCTCCGGCATCGTCAGCCGGCCGTCCTCGCTCATGCGAACAGCCTCGTCAGCCAGGTGAAGACGACCGCCGAGCCGATGACGGCGAAGGCGAGCACCGCGATGAGCAGCGCCCCACCGACGATGGTCGCCCACGGCGGCACGTGCTCGTCGGCGAGCACGTGGTGCTGGCGCGGGACGTCGCCGAGGACGCCGGCGCCGAGCCAGACCGCCAGGGCGTCGCCGTCGACGCGGACCTCGACCTCGTCGTCGAGGGGCATGACCACCAGCCGCTCGCCGGTGGCCAGCTTGTCGGTGGTCAGGAGCGCGCGGTTCCGTGCCGCGATGCCGGTCTCGCGAACGAGCACGGCGTGGTCGCCGCCCGCCTCCAGTGCGGCGGCCTCGAGGCGGCCGGAGCGCCCGACCGCCATGGGCGCGGGGGTCGCGTCGGGGCTCGGATCCATGCGGCCGATGGTATCAGCCGCCGAGCGCGGCGACGGTCGGCTGGAGAGCAGCGATGCTGTCGACGGTGATCGGGTCGAGCACCAGCTGGACGTGCCCGACGCCGGCCTCGGCGAAGGCACGCAGGGTCGGGACGAGCGTCGCCGGATCTCCGTCGATCGGCTCGAAGGCTTCCTCGCTGACGGCCGATCCGCGGCCGACGGCGCCGGGAAAGGCGACGAGCAGGGCCAGGGTGCGCTCCACCTCGCCCGGATCTCGACCGGCCGCGCGGCAGGCCTCGTCGATCCGCTCGCGCAGCGGGAGGTAGCCCTCGACGCTGTTCCCGAACCAGGCGCACCACGCGTTCCAGGCGTGCACGTGCGGCAACGTGATGCGCAGCATCCGCTCGCCGATGGAGCCGATCATGAGCGGCGGGCCGGCCGCGCGCGGCCCTCGCGGCAGCAGCTCGGCGTCGTCGAGCGAATAGAAGGTGCCGTCGAAGTCGCATCGGCCCGTCGCCAGGAGGAAGCGGATGATGGTGAACGCCTCCTCGAAGCGGCTGACGCGACGGTCGAACGGGAAGCCGAACGCCGCGTACTCCGCCTCGTTCCAGCCCGCGCCGAGGCCGAGGATGAGGCGTCCGCCGCTGATCTCGTCAACGGTCGCCGCCTTCTTGGCCAGCATGGCCGGGTTGTGGAAGCTGGTCGACGCCACGAGCGGCCCGAGCTCGACCCGCTCGGTGACGGCCGCCAGGGCGGCGAGGGACGACCACGCCTCCCACGGACCGCGAGGTGGCCGTCCGTCGCCGCGGTAGAGCAGATGGTCCCCGACCCACAGTGAGTCGAGGCCGATACGTTCCGCGGTGAGCGCCATCTCCCGCAGCTCCGCCCAGGGCACCACGCGCTCAACCTCGGGCAGCTGAACACCGATCTTCATGGCGAGTCGCACGTCGCGATTCTGACATCCAGCCTGTCGGCCCGATGCCACCGGGAGCGGCGTCCAGGTGTCTTGCACCGTGGCCGGTCGAGCGTATCGTTGCCGTCACATGGAGCACGCCGACCCGGCCCCCGCTCGGGCGTTCAGCTGGCAGAGCCGCGCGGATGGCACGATCGTCATCCGCTGGGGCGTGGCGCCGGTCACGGTCCTGCGTGGCCGGACGGCCGAGCGGTTCACGGCGCGCATGGCCACCGCTGACGGCGCGGCGGCGCAGCTCCTCATGGCCCGCGCGACCGGCAATTTCAAGCGGGGCAACGAGCGGGAGGCCCGGCGCCGGGGTCGCTAGGCGACGACGCGGTCCAGGGATCGCAGCGCCTCGGCGCGCAGCCCTTCGAGGCCCACGTCGGCGGCATAGACGAGGAGCGCGCCGGCGAGGAACGTCGCAATCACCCGCGCGCGGAGCTCGGTGAGCCCATCGATCGGTCCATAGGCATCCAGGAGCTCCTCGCGGGCAGGGCCCGCGAACGAGCCGAAGGCGATCGCCAGGTCAGCGCTCGGATCGCCGGCGGACACGTCGCCCCAGTCGATCACGCCGCTTGCGCGGCCGGCGCCGTCCACGAGGACGTGGCGCACGTGGAGGTCGCCGTGAAGGACGACGACCCGGGGCGGCGGCGGCAGGCCGACGGCCTCCCGGAGCAGCTGCTCGACGTCATCGGTCGGCTGCCAGAGCCCGCCCTCGATCGCCGCGTCGAGGCGGCGACGTGCGTGCGGGACCCTGAAGCCCATGTCGGCCCGGCGCATCGGATCCACGGGGAGGGACGACGCAACGCGAGACGCCACTGCCGTCGAATG
>DASVEH010000422.1:0-2960 GCA_036380655.1 Candidatus Limnocylindria bacterium
TACCACCTGCCGGCCACCGAGGGCGGGGCGACCACCTACTACAACCAGGACGACCGATGGGCGATCCCCGAGGACGTGTCCGCCGGCTCCGGCACGCCGATGGAGCCGTACTACGTGATCATGCGCATCCCCGGCGAGGAGGCCGCCGAGTTCGTGCTCATCCAGCCGATGGTCCCCGAGGGCCGCGCGAACATGATCGCCTGGGTGGCGGCTCGCATGGATCCCGGGTTCTACGGCGAGCGGATCGCCTTCCGCTTCCCGACCGACACCTCCACCCAGGGTCCGGCGCAGATCGAGGCGAGGATCGACCAGAACGACGCGATCGCGGCCCAGTTCGGCGTCTGGAGCCGCTCCGGCTCCTCGATCATCCGCGGCAACCTGCTCGTGCTGCCGCTCGGCGATGACGGACTCCTCTACGTCGAGCCGATCTTCCTCCAGGCCGAGGGCGCGCCCTTCCCGGAGTTCGTCCGCGTGATCATGGTCGACCAGCGCCGCGTCGCCTTCGCCGACACGGTCGAGGACGGCCTGCGCCAGCTGCTCGGCGAGGCGGAGCCGCCGCCGCCCGAGGAGCCCGAGGAGCCGGCACCGGGCGAGTCGCCGGGGGCCTCGCCGTCACCGGGTGCGTCACCCGGCGAGCTGCCGTCGGACGCGGCGGGCCTGATCGCCGAGGCGCAGCGACTCTACGACGAGGCGCAAGCGGCGCTCGACGCGGGCGACCTGGGGACCTACCAACAGCGGATCGACGAGCTTGCCGACGTGCTCGACGCACTCGAGGCCCTCACCCCCTAGACGTTCGTCGTCCCGCACCCCCTGCCCGCAACGAACGCCCGCCCGGCTTGAGCCGGGCGGGCGCATCGGTCATGACCGGGGAGGTCAGTTCTTGTCGTAGACCTCGAAGCTGCCGGTGTACGCGGTCGGGATGTTGATCCGGCCGTACACGCCGACCGTCCACGTGCCGGGCAACGGGTTCGTGGCGATCAGCGCCCGATGGTTGACCGCACCGATGTCGAGCAGCGCCGCCGAGGTGCCGGCGATCTCGCAGTTCGGGTCGTACCACTGCAGATAGATCAGCTGGTTCGGATCGGCCCACTCGATCTCGACGTAGATCGCATCGGTGCCGGAAGTGACGGCGAACTCGTGATGGTTCAGCAGCCCGGTCGAATCCGGGCATTGCTGGAGGTCCCACGTGTTCGGGAGCGCCTGCGTGCCCGAGAACGCCGTCTCGCTGACCAGGGTGAACTGTGGCGTCTTGCCGCTCACCGAAGGCGCGAACTTCACCTTCCCCTTCTCTGCCGAGGCGACCGCCTCGTAGGCGTCCAGGTAGCCGAGGCCGACCTCGAACAGCTCGTACGCGGGCATGTCGTCGGCCGTGCCCTCGAGGATGTCGATGACGTGCTGCGGTGTCAGGGTCGGCCGAGCGTCGAGCATCAGGGCCACGGTGCCCGCCACGTGCGGCGTCGCCATGCTCGTGCCGTCGGCGAAGGTGTACATCGGGAACTCCGGGTCCACGCCGGGGGCCATGAGGGTGGCGAGGGCGCTCTTGGCGGCCTCGATCTCCTGGCCCGGCGCGGTGACCGTCGGCCGGTAGACGCCGGTGTCGGTGCGCTGGGCCGCCTTTCGATCCCACGGACCTTCGATCCGTCCGCGTGAGCTGAAGTCGGCGAGCTGCCGATCCTTGGTGCCGGCCGCCACGCTGATGACCCACGGCGAGGCCGAGTAAGGGTTGAGCGTGTTCGGGCCGCCCGAGTTGGAGGCGGCGAAGGCGACCGTCACCCCGGCGTCGGTGAGGGCCTTCGTGGCGACGTTGACTGGATCGTCGGGGTTGTAGTCGGCGCCGTCGCAGCAGCCCCAGCTGTTGCTGCTGACCCGGATGCCGAGCTCCGGGTGGGAGAGGATGAAGTCGAAGGCCGCCAGGATCCAGCCGTCGAGCAGGACCGCGCCAGCATCGGTCTTGAAGCTGTGGACCGTGGCTCCGGGAGCGACGCCGACGAAGCGGCCACCGGAGGCGGCGCCCGAGCCGGCGATCGTGCTCGACACGTGCGTGCCATGGCCGTACGTGTCGACCGTCGGTCCGGCCACCACGACCGCGGGCTCGGAGGCGAACGGGTCGCCGACGACGCTGTAGGCGATGGCGGCGGCGAGATCCGGGTGGGTCGAGTCGATGCCGGTGTCGATGACCGCCACGCCGATGCCGGCGCCGGTGTATGGCGTTCGCAGGCCGTCGCCGGCCTGCACGCGATCAGCTCCGATGAGCGGCACGCTCTCGTCGAGGATCGGTGTCTGCTCCTGGTTGTGCCAGAGGGAGCGGACTTCGGCCCAGCCTGCGACGTCGCGCACCTGGGCGGCGGTGAGGGTGACCATCGCCATCGGAAGTGATGCGAGGCGGGTGCCGCCGACGTCGAGCGCGTCGAGACGGCTCATGCCCGCTCGGTCGGTGAAGGTCACGATCGTCTCGAAGGTGGCCTCGTCGGGAGCCGATGCAAGCCATGACGACAGCTCGGCGGAAAGGCTGGCCTGGCCGGCGGCGTCCGTGGGGCGTGGCGCGCTGAGGAGGAGCGCGCTGAGCGCCAGGATCGCGGACATCGCGATCGCGAACGGCAGCCGGAGGGTGGGGAGGCCATGGGCGTGAGATGGCATCCGGGTGTTCTCCTGTGCCTCTGAGGGGCGGTGCTCGGGGCTGCGCCACTTGCAGCATGTCCCGTGCCCGAAACCGGAGAGTGGCGGCGGCGGTCCGAGGGGTCGCCATCCCGCCACGCGCCCGTCCCTGCCCGTAGACTCGGGGGCGATGGACGTGTTGGTCGTCGGCTCGGGAGCACGGGAGCACGCGCTCGCCTGGCGCCTAGCGCGGGACGAGGGGGTGCGCCGGGTGCGGGTTGCGCCCGGGAATGGCGGCACGGCCGCGGTGGCGGAGACGGTCGCCGACCTCGACATCCGCGATGCGGTGGCGGTCGGGCGGCACG
>DASVEH010000423.1:0-4720 GCA_036380655.1 Candidatus Limnocylindria bacterium
ACGGCTGGGCGCTCGGGGGCGGATGCGAGCTCGCCATGACGCTCGACCTCATCGTGGCGGGGGAGAGCGCGAGGTTCGGGCAGCCGGAGATCAGCATCGGCGTCATCCCCGGTGCCGGCGGGACGCAGCGGCTGACGCGCGGCATCGGCAAGAGCCGAGCGATGGCCATGATCCTGACCGGCGAGCCGATCACGGCCGCCGAAGCGGAGCGCGCCGGGCTGGTGGCCCGCGTCGCCCAGGACGAGCTCGTCGTCGAGGATGCGCTGGCGCTGGCGGCCAAGATGGCCGAGAAGTCGCCGATCGCGCTGCGCCTGGCGAAGGAGGCGGTGAATGCCGCCTACGAGATGAGCCTGACCGATGCGCTCGCCCACGAGCGTCGCCTCTTCTACCTCCTCTTCTCCTCGGAGGATCAGAAGGAGGGCATGGCTGCCTTCCTCGAGAAGCGGGCCCCCGACTTCAAGGGCCGATGAACCTCGGCAACCCCGACCGCGCGGTGGGTGGCCTGGCCGTGCCCCGGCCGCCGGGCGTCGAGCTCCGGCCGCTCGCGCGTGACGACTTCGCGGATGCCCTCTCCCTGGCCCGCGAGCTGTACGGCCTGCCGGACAGCGATCCGGAGCCGCACCGGGCCGCGTACGAGGCACTCGTCAACGACGTCGACGCAAGCCCCTTCCTGGCCGTCGCCGATGGCGAGCCGGCCGGCTTCATCGGAGCACGGTTCCGGCGCCGCCTGAATCACGCGACGTTCGAGGGCTGGGTCAGCGACCTCTACGTGCGCGAGCGGTTCCGCGGCCGTGGCATCGGCACCGCCCTGCTGGCCGCCGTCATCGCCGAGTGGAGGCTGCGGGGCGGCCACCAGGTGATGCTCGAGGTCGGATACGACCGCACGGCGGCCCGCGCCCTCTACGAGTCCGCCGGGTTCGTGAACCAGGGCAAGTACTTCGAGATCGCGCCGGTCCGAAGGCGCGACATCGCCGTGGCCGCGGGCGTCGAGATTCGACCCGTCGTGGCCGACGACCATGACTTCGAGGCGACCACACGGCTGCTGGCGGAGCTCACCCGGCCGGCGCCCACCGACGAGACGCTCGGCGCCCTTCGCCGAACCTACGATCAGCACGTCCGGCGCGACGACACCGGGTCGCTGATTGCGCTGCTGGACGGGAGGGCGGTCGGCTTCGTCAGCCTCGAGCTCCGCCGTCCGTTCTTCACGACCGCGCCACAGGCATGGATCCCCGACCTGATCGTGACCGAATCGGCGCGCGGCCGCGACATCGGCGCGGCGCTGCTGGATGCGGCCTTCGGTGAGTCGATTCGACGCGGCGCCTACGCGGTCGCGCTCGAGTCCGGGCTCCAGCGCGTCGTCGCTCATCAGCTGTACACGGCGGCCGGAATGGCCGATGTCGGCAGCTTCTACACGCTCGCTCGCTGACCGAAACAGCCATTCCCCGGCAGGCCGGTATGGAATCTGCAATGAACGCAATCCCGGGTGCGGCAGACCGCCCCCGTTACGCAGTACGAGGGAGCTCGGAGGTTTCTATATGAGCATCATTGCCTGGATCGTCGTCGGCGCCATCGCCGGTTGGATTGCAAGTAAGGTCGTCCCCGGTGACGAGGGCTACGGTGTCCTCGGCGGCCTGATCGCCGGCATTGTCGGCGCACTCGTCGGCGGATTCCTGTTCGGAGCCATCACCGGCGAGGACTGGCTGCAGGGCATCACGATCGGTACGCTGATCGCCGCCATCATCGGCGCGATCATCGTCGTATTCCTGTGGAACATGATCACGAAGCGGAGCGGCACCCGCGCCGTCTGACGCTTCTTCGACAACCCAGACCGATACGCCCGGTGCCGACGAGGCACCGGGCGTTCTGGCACCTTCCCGCCGGTACAATCGGCCGGCATGCCGGACACTGCCTACGAGACGCTCCTCGCGACCGTCGACGCACGCGTCGCCACGATCACGCTCAACCGCCCCGACGCGCTCAACGCCCTGAACGTCACCCTCCGGCGCGAGCTGCTCGCGGCGTTGAAAGCCTCCGTTCGCGACGCCGAGGTCCGCTCCATCGTGATCACCGGCGCGGGCCGCGGATTCTGCGCCGGTGCCGACCTGCGCGGCGGGAGCGGCGAGCGGGAGTTCCGTCGCATCCTGACCGACGAGTACAACCCGCTCATCGAGGCGATTCGAGCGGCCGCGAAGCCGGTCATCGCTTCGGTGAACGGCGTCGCCGCCGGCGCGGGGGTAAGCCTCGCTCTCGCCGCCGACCTCGTCGTCGCGTCGGACGAGGCGCGCTTCGTGCCCGCCTTCCATCGCATCGGCCTGGTGCCGGACTCGGGGCTGACGCGGACCCTCGTGCGCGCGCTGGGCCGGCATCGGGCGCTCGAGATCCTGCTTGGAGAGCGCCAGCTGAGCGCCGCCGACGCCCACGCCGCCGGCCTGGTGGCTGCCGTGGTGCCCGCGACCGAGCTCGCCGCCACCACGCGGGCCCTGGCCGAGCGGCTCGCGCGGGGGCCGACGGGCGCGATCGGCCTGACCAAGCGGCTGGTGAATGGCGCCGAACATGCCACCCTGGCCGACAGCCTGGCGGCCGAGGCGGCGCTCCAGGAGATCGCCGGACGCTCGGCCGATCACGCGGAGGGCGTGACGGCCTTCGCCGAGAAGCGCGAGCCGGAGTTCGGCGGCCGATGAACGAGGTGACGACGGTCGGCGTCCTCGGCGCCGGCACGATGGGCAGCGGGATCGCGCAGGTCGCTGCCGAGGCCGGGCTCGAGGTGCTCCTCCACGACCCGCTGGACGGCGCCACCGAACGCGCACGCGAGCGCATCGGTGGATTTCTGGCGCGCAAGGTCGAGAAGGGCCTGCTGACGCAGGCGGAGTGCTCGGCGGCAGTCGGCCGCCTCGGGACGTCGACCATCCTCGAAGGGCTGGGGATCGCCGACATCGTGATCGAGGCCATTCCCGAGCAGATCGAGCTCAAGCGCGACGCGTTCCGGCGGCTGGATGGCGTCGCAGGGGCGGGCACCATCCTGGCCACCAACACCAGCTCGCTGTCGGTGACGGGGATCGCCGCGGCGACCACCCAGCCGAACCGGGTGGTCGGCATGCACTTCTTCAACCCGGTGCCGCTCATGGCCCTCGTCGAGGTCGTCCCCGGCGCGATGACAGACCCCGGCGTGGCCGACAGCGTGGCACTCCTGGCTCGCCTGCTGGGAAAGACTCCGGTGGTGGCGGCCGATACTCCCGGCTTCATCGTCAACCGCGTGCAGCGGGCCTACTACCTCGAGGCGTGTCGCATGTTGGAGGGCGGCCTCGCCGATGCGGCGGCCATCGACGACGCGATGCGCGGCATCGGCTTCCGCCTCGGCCCGTTCGAGCTCGCCGACGTGGTGGGAACCGACGTCAACCTGGCAGCCGGCATCGCCATCTTCGACGGCTTCTTCGGCGACCCCCGCTTCCGCCCGGCCCAGGTCCAGCGACGGGTGGCCGACGCCGGCCGCCTGGGGCGCAAGGTGGGGGCGGGCTATTACGACTACGAGGCCGATGGCACCCGCGGCACCCCGTGGGCGGCGCTCGCGCCACGCGCCGACGGGGCGCCACGCCTGGCCACGCTCGATGCGGCGCAGGTCGAGGCCCGCATCCTGGCCGCCATCGTCAACGAGGCGGCCTCCGCCGTTGCCGATGGCGTGGCATCGCCCGAGGCGATCGACACCGCCATGCGGCTCGCCACCAACTGGCCCGATGGACCGCTCGCCTGGGGCGAGCGGATCGGCCTGCCATCGGTCGTGCACTCGCTCGACGCGCTCCATGCCACCGTGCCCGTCGGCCGCTATCGGGTCACGCCGCTCCTGCGGGCCCTCGCCGAGGGTGGCGGCTCCTTCTTCACGGCACGGGGCTAGGCATGCCGCTGTCCCGGCGCTATCGGGCCGTCATCTTCGACATGGACGGCCTGCTCCTCGATACCGAGACGCTGTGGCACGATGCCGAGACAGAGCTGTTTCGGCGCCACGGCGCCGAGTTCACGCACGCGGACCAGCTCCAGGTCATCGGCACCAATTTCGACATCACGGCTCGCTATTTCGCGCAGCGGCTCGGCTGGCCCGTCGAGCGTCGCGCCGAGCTTGTGCAGGAGAGCACTGCGCTGATGCACGAGCGAGTGAAGGCCCAGGTGAATGCGCGCCCCGGCGCCGTCGAGCTGCTCGAGGCTCTCCGTGACCTCGGGGGGATTCGGCTGGGTCTCGCCTCCAACTCACCTCGCTACCTCGTCGATGACGCGCTCAAGACGGCCGGCTTTGCCGACACCTTCGACACGATCGTCACCTCCGACGACGTGAAACAGGGCAAGCCTGCGCCGGATATCTACCTGCTGGCATGTGAGCGTCTGGGCGTGGACCCGTCGGAAGCGGTGGCGCTGGAGGATTCGACATCCGGAGTCACCGCCGCCAAGGCGGCCGGGCTGACGTGCATCGCCGTACCGATGTTTGCGGAAACCGACGTGTCTGCCGCCGACCGGGTCGTCGCCTCGCTCGAGGAACTGCTCACGGCCACGAGCTGACGAACGGATCGGCGTGAACGCGTATGCTCTCGGCATGTGCCGAAGCATCAAAACCCTCCGCACCGGCGCCGAGCCGGCGCCCGACGACGAAATCACCGCGGCCGCCCTGCAGTACGTGCGCAAGGTCAGTGGCTACCGAAAGCCCTCGGCGGCGAACGAGGAGGCGTTCGGCGAT
>DASVEH010000424.1:0-2179 GCA_036380655.1 Candidatus Limnocylindria bacterium
ACCGGGCTGCCTGGATGCTCGAGCGTTGCCGGCGCCTCGTCGACGCGAATGCACGGATCGCCCTTTTGGGACCGTCAGCCTTCCTCGGTCGCGGCCGACGCGGCCCAGCCCGACCAGCGGTGAACCTCGACGGCGAGCACCGCCCCGCGTGCGGCGAAGCGGGGATAGCGGTCGGCGAGCAGCAACAGGGCCCGTACGCCTTCGGGGTCCTTTGCGTCCACCACGCGCCCGGTGCCGTCGGCGCGTACCCACCACAGCGCGTTCCAATCGTCCGCGTAATGGTCGACGAGCAGCGCGACGGCCGGATTGGCGGCGACGTTGGCGAGCCGCTTGAGCGCAGTGCCCCGCTTCGGTTTGGCGTCGACTGCGCTGTAGATGATGTCGCCATCGACCGCGAACGTGACCGGCACGATGTGCGGCCGGCCGGAGGCGTCAGCGGTCGCGAGACGAGCCACGCGTGCTGCGGCGAACCGCGACCGTGCCTGGTGCGGGGTCACTCCGGGTTGTACTCCGCGATCGCCTTCTCCCACTCCTCCAGTGCTTGTTCGAGGCGCCAACGCGGCCCGGACGGGAACCACCGCGAGACCCGCATGACGCCAGCCTCGCGAAGTTTCTCGAACACCTTCGGATCGGCTGGCACACTCATCATCTGCACTCGGACGGGCCGGTCGGCGCGGGCGCGTAGCTCGGCGATCCGGTCGTACACCTCCGGGTAGTAGTTGGGGAACCAGGCGTCGCCGAACCCAAGCACGCGATCGAGGACGGTTGGGCCGGAGCCGCCAACGAGGACTGGTGGGTGTGGCCACTGTGCCGGCTTGGGCCACGACCAGATCCGGTCGAAGTTGACGTATTTGCCGTGGTAGCTGGCCTCGTCATGGGTCCAGATCTCCTTCATCGCCTCAACCCGCTCGCGCATGACGGCCATCCGGACGCGCGGGTCGGTGCCATGGTTACGCATCTCGGTCCGGTTCCAGCCCGCACCCACGCCAAACTCCAGGCGGCCGCCCGAGAGGTGGTCGACACTCGCGACTTCTTTTGCCGTAATGATCGGGTCGCGTTCGACGACCAGGCAGATACCGCTGGCGACGCGGATGTTGCGGGTCGCTTCCGCGGCGGCGGTGAGCGCGACGAAGAGGTCGTACGTACGCCAGTACTTGGCCGGCAGCGGCTGCCCGGGCGCGCGGTCAGTCTCCGCGGCCGGGATGTGAGTGTGCTCCGCGAAGTAGATGGCGCTGAAGCCGCGCTCCTCGGCCATCCGCGCAACCTCGCCGGGCCGCATACCGTCGTAGGTGGGAAAATATCCAAAACCGAATTCCATACCCAAGGTCTACCCGGCACGGCGGCCTTCCACCACGCCCATCGGCCGTCATTGAGACTCGATCACCGCGTCAACTGTCGATCACCTTGCCGTCGACCACCCCGTGACGCCTCGAGGAACCGCTGGGTGCACCGGCATTACGTCCCAGCACAGGGAGTTCCTCACCCGCTGGGCGCCTCTTCACGTCGGTGGCGTGCCCGCGACACCACGACGAACACCCAGCCTTTGGCAAGCACCGTTCCTCCCCTTCGTTCGCCGCCTCCGGTGCTTCATCTGCGCCGGTCCGACAGAATGGCCGCATGACCGCCTACTGGATCAGCGTGTACCAGGAGATTTTCGACCAGGGCAAGGTCGACGCGTACGCGCGGCTTGCTCGACCCGCGCTGGAGGCGGCGGGCGGAACGTTCGTTGCTCGCGGGCTGCCCGAGCAGACGTATGAGGCCGGAGAGACAACCCGGACGGTGCTTATCGTCTTCGACTCCGTAGAGGCGGCCCGTGCCGCCCACGACAGCCTCCCCTACCAGGAGGCCTTAGCCGCCCTGGACGGTGGCGCCCGGCGCGATATGCGAATCCTGGCGGCGCTCTAGAGTCAACCGAATCGGCCGCCAGCTAGCGCCCATCGCGTTGGCGTGCAGGCCTACTGGAGACGGGCAGTCCCTGACAGGGGTGCCGAGGCTCGTGCCGTAGCTGACCGCCTAGCGGTGCAGTTGCGACGGCGCTACCGCTTAGGCTCCTCATCCGCGGTCGGCGCTCGCACCTCGGTCAGGAACCCGGCGCTCATGGCACCGATCCGGAGATAGGTCGAGCGGGCTTCCGTCAGGGCGACGCCGTTGGCTCCGTTGCTGCTGGCTGGGTTCGCAG
>DASVEH010000425.1:0-4660 GCA_036380655.1 Candidatus Limnocylindria bacterium
TCCCAGCGCACGAACTCGCCGCCGATGGCAAGCTCGTCCTCGAGGACGATCTCCTCGTGGGCCAGCGCGCTCATGGCGGGGTCGGCCTCGTCCGCGAAGCGCAGGTACACGAAGGTCCTGTCGTCACCGTACTCGGATGGATCTCCTGCCGGCTCGCCGACGATGGGCACGATGCCCTTGCCCGCCTTGCCGGTGCTCTCGGCCACCAGCTGCTCGGCCCAGTCGCCGAACGACGCCAGCCGGTCCGAGGTCAGGATGGTCAGCTTGTCACCGCCCGCCAGCGCCCGTTCGCCCATCAGGGCGCCAAGGCGAAGGCCGGGGTTCGCCGATGCGTCGGCCCCCCGGCAGGCATCGGCCATCCGACTCGCCCGGGCGAGCAGCCCACCGACATCGACACCGCAGAGCGCGGCCGGCACGAGCCCGAAGACGGTGAGCGCGGAATAGCGGCCGCCGACGTCGGGCGGCGCCTCGACGATGGCGCGGAACTCCTGGGCGCGTGCCAGCTCGGCCAGCGAGGTGCCCGGATCGGTGATGGCGAGGAAGTCGACAGCGGGCGCGATCTCGCCCATGGCCGCCTGGTAGGCGTTCGGCTCGGTCGTGGAGCCGGACTTGGAGCTCACGATGAAGATGGTTCGCTGGGCGCCTGCCCACGACCGGAAGCCTCGTACCACGTCGGGATGCGTCGAGTCGAGAATCCGCAGCTCCACGCCGTCTGCGGACCCGAACACGCGGCTGAACAGCTCCGGCGCGAGGCTGGAGCCGCCCATGCCGAGCACCGCCGCGCGCCGATAGCCGTCCTCTCGCACGTCGCGCGCGAGGTGCTCGAGCTCTGCCACGCGCGCCGACATCGTCTCCGGCAGGTCGAGCCAGCCGAGCCAGGCGGCGACCTCCTCGGGTGCCTTCCCCGAGGCCGCCCACAGCGATCCGTCTTTGGCCCACAGCCGCTCTGCGACGCGGTCGGCCGTCCACGACTCGAGCCGCGCACGGACCGCGGCGTCGACGTCGGTCATGCGGGAGCGAGCTCCTCGCGCTTCGACTCGATCGTGCTGATCAGCTCGTCGAAGCTCTTCGCGAAGCTGGCGACGCCCTCTGCGATGAGCTCGTCGGTGACCCGATCGAGGCTGATGCCCTGGGCTTCCACCTCGCGGATCGCCTGACGGGCCCCGTCCACGTCACGATCGAGCGTGCGCTCCACCTTCCCGTGGTCGATGAACGCCTTGATCGTGTCGAGCGGCATCGTGTCGACGGTCTGGGGACCAATGAGCTCCTCGACGTAGATGACGTCCCGGTAATCGGGGTTCTTCGTGCTCGTGCTGGCCCACAGGCAGCGCTGGACCTGGGCGCCGGCGGCCCGCAAATCGGCGAACTCGTCGCCGCCGAAGATGCGACCGTAGGACTCGTACGCGAGCTTGGCGTTGGCGATCGCCGCGCGGCCCCGGGCCTCGAGCGCGCCACGCGTCCCCAGCTCGTCGAGCTCCTTGTCGATCTTGGTGTCGACCCGGCTCACGAAGAAGCTCGCCACGCTCGCAACGCGGCTCAGGTCCGCGCCACGCTCGTGCAGCTTGCGCAGGCCCGCGATGTAGGCGCGTGCCACACGCTCGTACACCCCCACGCTGAACATGAGCGTCACGTTGACGTTGATGCCCTCGGCGATGGCGCCCTCGATGGCCGGGATGCCTGCCTCCGTGGCGGGAATCTTGATGAACACGTTCGGTCGCTCGAGCCGCCCCCAGAGCTCCCTGGCGCGCGCCAGGGTGGCGTCACTGTCGTCCGCCAGGTCAGGCTCCACCTCGATGCTGGCGAAGCCATCGGTTCCGTTCGACTCGTCGTAGACGCGCCGCAGGACGTCCGCCGCATCGCCGACGTCGGAGACCGCGATCTCCTCGTAGATCTGGCGGGCATCGTCCCCGGCGTCGATCTCGCGACGGATCAGCTCGTCGTACTGCCCGGTAGCCACCGCCTTGGCGAAGATGGTCGGGTTGCTCGTGAGTCCGCGGATCCCATCGGCCACCATCTGCTCGAGCTTGCCGCTCGTGATCAGATCACGGTCGATGAAGTCGATCCAAGGGCTCTGGTCCTGCTCGGCGTGCAGCCGGTGCAGTGCATTCGTCATCTCTGATTCTCCCAACTACTCGCGCCGGCCGGAGCCGACCTCGGTCGTGCTTCGACCACGCGGCCCGGCACGGCCCACGAGCTCGCGGACCGCATCGGCGATATGTGACGCGTCGATGCCGGCGGCAGCCAGCAGCTCGGCGGGCTTGCCGGAGCCGGGCATGCCGCGCACGGCCAGCTTCACGACGAGCGGGTGCGGCTGCTCCGCGGCAAGCACGTCGAGGACTGCGTCGCCGATCCCGCCTTCCGGCCAGTGATCCTCGACGGTGACGAGGGCGCCGGTGTCGCGCGCCGCCTGGCGGACGGTCTCGGCGTCGATCGGCTTGAGGCTGTAGAGGTCGATCACGCGCGCGGCGATCCCCTCGCCGGCCAGCGTGTCCGCGGCCTTCAGCGACTCGTGCAACGTGATGCCGGCGCCGATGAGGGTCACGGCGTCGTCATCGGTCCTGCGCAGCACGCGCGCACCGCCGATGTGGAACTCCTCGCCCGGCTCGTACAGGATCGGCGTCTTCTCGCGCGTCGTGCGCATGAACACGATCCCCTCGCGCTCGGCCATCTGGGGCACGAGCGCCGCGGTCTGGTTCGGATCCGAGGGATAGAGCACGGTCGACCCGTGGATGGCGCGCAGGCTCGCGAGGTCCTCGAGCGCCATCTGCGACGGGCCGTCCTCGCCGATGCTGACGCCGGCATGCGACCCGGCCAGGGCGATGTTCGCCCGGCTGATGGCCGCCATGCGAACGAAGTCGTACGCGCGGCTCAGGAAGGCCGCAAAGGTCGCGGCGAACGGCTTCCAGCCACGCACCTGCATGCCGACCGCGGTGGCGATCATCTGCTGCTCGGCGATGTAGGACTGGACGAACCGATCCGGCAAGGCGTCCGCGAACTCCTCGGTGTAGGTGCTGTTGCCGACCTCGCCGTCGACGGCCACGATCCGCCCGTCGGCCTTGCCGAGAGCGACGAGCGCATCGCCGAACGCCTTGCGGGTGGCCTCCTTGGTCCCCGGCTCGTACGACGGAAGCGTGAGCTTCTCGGTCGGGAACTCGTGCGGGCGGCCATCGAAGGTGGGCTTCGGAACCTCGACGTGGATGTCGCGCATGCCTCCGAGCTCGGCGATGGCGGCGGCCTCGTCGTCGATCGGCTTGCCATGCTTGCCGGGCAGGTTGGCGACGGCCTTCACGCCATGGCCCTTCTCCGTCCTTGCGATGATCACCGTCGGCTGGCTGGTGGTCTCGACGGCGGTCGCGAAGGCACGATCGATGGCGGCCACGTCGTGACCGTCGATCTCGATCGCCTTCCAGCCGAACGCCTCGGCGCGCCGCCGATAGGCGTCCAGGTCCCAGCCGTGCATCGTCTCGCCGGTCTGTCCGAGGCGGTTCACGTCGATGATGGCGGTCAGGTTGTCGAGCTTGTGGAAGCCCGCATGCTCGAAGGCCTCCCACATCGAGCCCTCGGCCATCTCGGAGTCACCGCACAGGCACCACACCCGGTACGGCAGCCGATCCAGCTTCTTGGCGGTCAGCGCCACCCCGACGCTGATCGGAAGGCCCTGCCCGAGGGAGCCGGTGGCGACGTCGACCCACGGCAGGATGGGCGTCGGGTGCCCCTCGATGCGCGAGCCGAACTGGCGGAAGGTGAGCATCTCGTCGTCGCTGATCGCGCCGGCTGCCTTGAACATCGCGTACAGCAGCGGCGACGCGTGGCCCTTGCTGAAGATGAGGTGGTCGTTGCGGGGATCGTCGGGCGCGCCGAAGTCGTAATGGAGGTACTTCGACATGAGCACCGCCATGAGGTCGGCGGCCGACATCGACGATGTCGGATGGCCGCTGGCCGCCGCGCTGCTGGATCTGACCGAATCGACGCGGATCTGCTGCCCGAGCTCGCGCCATTGGTCGTGCTGACTCGTCATGACTGTCGTGCTCCGCAAGTTGTCTGCCGAAGTCTCGTGGCCACCCCATGATAGGACGCCCGCACCGATACGGCCGGTCGGCGACCAAGCATCGGGCACATTGGATGGGCCGATCCTCGGGCCCGAGTGGTCGGCGAATGCGAAACGGGCGGCCCCGAGGGACCGCCCGTCATCGGCATCGCGAATGGGACGAGGACTAGCCGCGCATCATCCGGAAGCAGTCGGAGCAGTAGACCGGCCGCGCCCCCGTCGGGCGGAACGGCACCTGCGTCTCGTTGCCGCAGCGGGCGCAGACGGCATCGTGCATCTCGCGCGGGCCCTGCGAGTAGCCGCCGCCGTTCCCGTAGCTGCTCGCCCCGCCACCGTTGCCGGCCGCGCGGCGCTGAGCGCGGCACGACGAGCACCGCTTCGGAGCGGACGAGAAGCCCTTCTCCGCGAAGAATTCCTGCTCGGACGCGGAAAAGACGAAGTCGATTCCACAGTCGGTGCAGGTGATCACCTGATCGGTATAGGTCACGAAGACCCCTCCCACAAAGGATGTTGAACCATCGTCGGTTCCGTCCGGTTGGCGCCGGCCCGGGATCTTGCCGCTGCCCCGAGGCCGACGGTTGGACGTGGTGAGGGGAGAGGAAGGGAGAGGCT
>DASVEH010000426.1:0-3534 GCA_036380655.1 Candidatus Limnocylindria bacterium
ATGCTGCGCAACCTCGACGAGCTGGGCGGCATGGTGTACTCGGAGGCACTCCTGCTGGCCATGATCGAACGGGGAGCCGATCGCCAGGCCGCGTATCGCCTCGTCCAGGGAGCGGCGAAGCGAGCCTGGAGCGGTGACGCCAGCTTCGCGGACGCGCTGCGGACCGATCCCGCGGTCGGCGAATGGCTCGGGTCGGAGGAGATCGACCGGGCGATGGACCTCGGCCATCACCTCGCCGGGATGGAGGTCACCTACCGCGCGCTCGGTCTCGACGAGCCGGAGTAACGGACATGCGTCACTGGCGGGATGCGGCCGTGGCATCGGCGCGGTTGGTGTCGGAGCGACCGGAGCTGTGGCTGCCGGGGGCCCTGGCCTGGGTCTCGAGCGTCGGCTGGATCCCCTTCGTCGTCGCCGTGATGCGCCCGCCGACGGTCGCGGAGCTGACGTTCCTCGGCGCGCGGATCGTGACGTCGGGCTCATGGCCGTGGAACGGCGTGCTCATCGCGGCCGCGGCCGCCGCGGTCGTCCTGCTCGCGTTCGTGCTGGTGGCGGCGGCCAACGCGGTGCTCATCGGCCAGGTCGACGGTCGCCGACCGACCCTCGATGACGTCCGCCGGACGCTGGGCATCAACCTGGTGGCGGCGGCCCCGGCCGGGCTGGCGACGGTCGTCGTCCTCCTCGCCGTCGCTGCCGTGGCCCCGGCCGAGTTCAACGCTCCGGAGCCTGCCGGCGGGCCGATCCTGCGCACCATCGCCGACGTGGCCCCGTACCTGGTGCTCCTGCTCCTGACCAGCGTGGCCGGCGGCGCGCTGGCGGCAGTCGCCGGCCGCATCTCCGTCCGGGACCGATCGGGAACGCTGAGCAGCCTGCGGTCCGCTGCCGCTCGGACGCTGACCGTGTCGCCGACCATCCACGCCGCGCTGACGGTCCTCGCGCAGGTCATCTTTCTCGGCTTCGCCGCGGTCCTGCTCGGGGTCCTGTGGGCGCCGATCGGCGTGCAGCTTGGCTTCGGCGAGATCGAGGTCGCGACCGGCCTGCTGCTGGTAGGCTTCGTGGCGATCTGGCTCTGCCTGGTCCTGGCCGGCGGAGCCCTCCATGCGTGGGCGGCCGCCACCTGGTCGCGGCTCCTCGCCACCGATGCCCCGGGAAGGACCTGATCGACGTGGAAGACCTGAGCCTCGGGACGCAGATCGAGCTGACGGTGCGGCTCGTGGTGGCGCTCCTGCTCGGTGCCGTGATCGGCTGGGAGCGGGAGCTGCAGCGCATGCCGGCCGGCTTCCGGACCCACGCCCTGGTCGCGCTCGGGGCGGCGATCTTCACCGTCGTCAGCGCGTACGCGTTCACCGGCCCGCTCTCGGATCCCACGCGCATCGCCGCCCAGATCGTGTCGGGCGTCGGCTTCCTGGGGGGCGGCGCCATCCTCCACTACGGGGGCACGGTGCGCGGGCTGACGACGGCCGCATCGCTGTGGGCGGTGGCCGCGGTGGGCATGGCCGCCGGCGCGGGCCTCTTCGTGGTCGCCACGGTGAGCGCGGTGCTCGTGATCGTGGCGCTCGAGGTATTCCAGCGCCTGGAGCGGTTCGCGAAGCGGCGCCTCAACATTCCATCCAGCCGCGGGCAGAAGCCCGAGGACGACCCATCAGAGGAGGTCGAATGACTGCTCCCGGCACGCTCATGCGCAGCGAGATCGACGGACTTCCGCTCATCCACCGCGGCAAGGTCCGCGAGACGTACGAGGTCGACGACCGCCACCTGCTGCTGGTCGCGACCGATCGGCTCTCCGCCTTCGACGTCGTCTTCGAGCAACCGATTCCCGACAAGGGCGCCGTCCTGACCCGCCTCTCCGCGTGGTGGTTCGAGCAGCTCGCCGGCCTCGGCCGAAGCCACTTCGTCAGCGCCGATCGAGAACGGCTTCCCGAGCCGGCCCGCACCCGCGAGATCGCTCCTCGCTCCATGCTCGTGCGGCGCGCCGACCGGGTCGACGCCGAGTGCGTGGTCCGCGGCTACCTTGCCGGGTCCGGCTGGGCCGAGTACGGGCGTACGGGAGCGGTGTGCGGCCACCAGCTGCCTGGCGGCCTGCGCGAAGCCGACCGCCTCCCGGAGCCGATCTTCACGCCTTCGACCAAGGCCGAGGTCGGGCATGACGAGAACATCAGCCGCCAGCAGCTGGCCGACATGGTCGGCGCCGACCTGGCGCGCCAGCTCGAGGAACGCTCGATCGCGCTCTACACCGAAGGTGCCCGCCGCGCCGAGGCGGTCGGGCTCATCCTGGCCGACACGAAGTTCGAGTTCGGGTTCATCGACGGTGAGCTGGCGGTCATCGACGAGGTGCTGACGCCGGACTCGTCCCGATTCTGGGATGCCGAGCAGTACGCGCCCGGGTCGAGCCCGCAGAGCTTCGACAAGCAGTTCGTGCGCGACTTCGTGGCCGCCACCGGCTGGAACAAGGAGCCGCCGGCCCCGACCCTTCCGGATGAGGTCATCGCCGGCACGCGTGACCGCTACGTGGCCGCCTTCGAGCGGCTCACCGGGCGCCCGTGGGAGGCATCGGCCTGACGATGCGCTGGCTGGCCGAGGTGCACGTCGCCCTGCGGTCGGGGATCGCCGATCCCGAGGGCCAGACGATCGGCTCGGCGCTCCGTTCCCTGGGCTATCCCACCGTCAGCGAGGTGCGCAGCGGCAAGCTGATGCGCATCTCGTTCGAGGCCGGCGATCACGACGCGGCGGAGGAGGCCGTCGCCGACATGTGCCGTCGCCTCCTCGCCAACCCGGTCATGGAGACCGCCAGCTGGGAGCTGGGCGCCGACGAGCAGCAGGATGCCGAGGGCGCGAACCCGTGATGGGCACCGGCCGTAGGCCGCGCGTCGCGGTCGCCGTCTTCCCGGGCACCTGGTCGGAGCGCGACTTCGTCCACGTCGCCGAGTCGGTGCTCGGCTGGGACGCGCGCCTGGTGTGGCACGCCGAATCCGACCTCGGCGCTCCCGACGCGGTCGTGCTGCCCGGCGGCTTCGCCCACGGCGACCACCTGCGCACCGGCGCGATCGCGCGGTTCTCGCCGGTCATGCGCTCGGTCCAGGCATTCGCCGACGCCGGCGGCCCGGTGATCGGCTCCTGCAACGGCTTCCAGGTCCTCACCGAGGCCGGGATGCTGCCGGGGGCGCTGCTGCGCAACGACCACCTCGAGTTCCGCTGCGATTGGCAGCCGCTGCGCGTCGAGAAGCCGGCGGCCGCTCCGGCCTGGCTCGGTGACCTGGCCGATGGCGAGGTGATCTCACTGCCCATCAGCCATGGCGAGGGTCGATCCGCGGCCGACGAGTCGACCCTCGACGCGCTCGAGCGCGATGGCCGGGTCGTCCTGCGCTACGTCGACGCCGATGGTCGCGTGACGCCCGAGGCCAACCCGAACGGCTCGCAGCGTGGCATCGCCGGCATCGTCAACGAGCGCGGCAACGTGCTGGGGCTCATGCCGCATCCCGAGCGCGCGTCGGAGGTTGAGGTGGGCGGCGTCGATGGCCTGCGCCTCTTCCGCTCGCT
>DASVEH010000427.1:0-2764 GCA_036380655.1 Candidatus Limnocylindria bacterium
CCTGCTGCTGCTCCACCACCGTCGGCAGCGAGAGGTCCACCAGCGTCGAGCTGTCGATGTCGATGTTCAGGAAGCCCGAGCCGATCGCCTCCCGCGTCAGGTCCCTGATCCCCTCGAGCTCCGGGCCCGGGTCGGATGCCCACTTCGTGGCGTTGAACTGGAAGTGATCGCCCTGCAGGAAGACCGGCGTGCGCCAGCCCTCGCGGATGGCGGCGGCCAGCACGACGGCGGCGTACTCGGCCGGTCGCTGCTCGGTGTAGGCCATCTCGCTCTTGGCGATCTCGAAGATGACGGTGGCGGCATCGCGCTCGAGCGCCGCGGCAAATGCCTGGCGGGCGGTCAGGTAGGTCACGGCGCGGACGTTGATGGCCGGCACCGTGAAGGCCGTGGGCTCGATGTCTCCTCGGCCCCGCGCGCGGTACAGCTCGTGGATCGAGGCCGAGCCGCAGCCGAGCGCCTGCGAGGCGCTCCAGATCACCCAGCGCACGGCGTCGCGCATCTCCTCGTCGGCGTTGAAGACCGCCTCGAAGACGAGCTCGTCGATGAGCTCCTCCCTGAATCGGCGCTCGTCGCTGACCTCGAGTCCGGCATCGGTGATGGTGGCGACGCCGTCGAGGCTGGCGCGCAGGTCGTCGGCGGTGGAGATGTGCATGTCGATCATCCTACCGAAGGGCCGATGCGAGCGTGAACGCAAGGAGAGGCGCGATCAGCATGCCGAGCACGGCCGCCAGCAGGTACCAATCCCGGGCGGCCCGCCGGTCGGCGAGACCGCGGCGCACGAGCCCCGATGTCCACCAGCGGACGGCCGACAGGGCGACGACGTAAAGCACCGCCGCGAGGCCCACCACCCCGACGGCGAACGGCCGGACGTCGTCGCAGTCCCCGAAGGCGATCGGGCCACCGGGCGGACAGGCGGACGCCAGCTCGATGCCGATGATCGAGGCGGCGGAGGCGAGGATCGCCGCCGACCAGGCGAGGTGCGCGACGAGCGACCGGCGGCTCAGCGCTGCGCGAGCTCGCCGCTGCGGCGTGCCGCCTCGTCCGCGTCGCGACGCGTGATGCGCCCGTACTCGAAGTACAGGTACACGCATCCGGCGGCGCCGAGGCCGGCAACGATGAGCCCGAAGGCCACCGATTGGAGGGTGATCTCGACCGGCCAGAAGGACCCGCCCGCCAGGTTGAACGCGAGCAGCGGGACCAGCAGGAGGACCGTGAACAGGTAGTTGAGCATGGTGAAGATGCGGATGAGCGACCAGCCGAATCCGCGCCGTCCACGCGCTGCCTGGATTCCCAGGGCGAGGAGGATGAGGAGCGCGAAGTTGCCGCCGGCGATGCCGTTCGCCAGCAGGAAGCCGACGTCGTCGCTGAAGCGCAGGAACGGCAGCTCGACCGTCAGCAGGTAGTACACGTAGTTGGGGACGTAGGTGAGCATGAAGTAGACGAACAGGAAGAGGGGCACGCCCTTGAGGACGGCCACCAGCCAGGTCTCGTGCCCGTACAGGAACCAGCTCATGAAGTCGTCGGACCAGCCGAGCACGCGGTTCATGCCGCCGCGCGGTCGGTAGACCGGATAGGTGCTCATCGGCTGGCCCTCCTACTCACCGGTCTGGTCCAGCAGGAACGTGATCAGCGCCTCCAGCTGGCTCTCGGTGAGGCGGCCCTCGGGGTGCGCAGGCATGCCGGTGGCCTCCCCGTCGTTGTAGTTCGTGGCCGAGTCGCGAATCCACTTGGCCAGGAAATCGCGCGGGTCGGCCTCGTAATCGGCTTCCATCTGGTCCGCGCCGGACGGGGTGGTGAAGCCGGTGAGGTCGACAAGGCCGGAGCCGATGGTCTGGATGTTGGGCCCGGCGGTGGTGCCCTCGAGCTCGGCGCCATGGCAGCTGACGCAGCCGGCCGAGGAGAACACCTCGGCGCCGGCCTCGACCGTGTTCTCGACCTCCTCGGCGGGTTGCTCGGCCGCCTCCGCCGCCCACGACTCGACGAGCGCCACGACCGCCTCGATCTGCTGCTCGTTGAGCGGCCCGCCGACCTCGTAGCTCCAGGCCGGCATCGGGGAGTTCACGTTGCCCGACACCACCACCCCGCCATAGCTGACGGCAAGGTGGACGTAGTTGTTGTTGGCCTTCAGCTTGTCGGCGAGGCCGCGCGAGTGCAGGTTGGGACCGACGACCTGCGCGTCGGGGTCACCGCCCGTTCCATCCTCGCCGTGGCAGGTCGCGCAACCGGCTGCTGCCGGCTCGTTCTCATCGGCGCTGAAGATGACCTCGCCGTATTCGAGGAGCTCATCGTCGTGCACCTCCGCGATGGACTCGCGGCGCGCCGTGTCGGTCACCCAGTAGAGGAGGGTGAACACGGAGAGCGCGGTGACGACGATGACGCCGAGCGTCTTGAGCCGCATCGATCAGCCCGTGCAGTGGGGCATGTCGGTCGGCCCGCGCTCGTCGAACGTCACGGTGCCGGGCGGAGGCCCGCTGACCACCTCGCGGGTGTTGACGATGTAGGTCCCGTCGGTGGCGAGGACCGGGAAGCTGTCCATACCGCGCGGCGCGGGGCCGTCGCGCTTTTCGCCGAGAATCGTGTACTTCGAGCCGTGGCAGAGGCACTCGAACCACTGGCTCTGGTCGCACAGCTGCGGCACCTGGCAGCCGAGGTGCGGGCATTTGCGCCAGAGCGCCAGGACGGAGCGGTCCGGGAGCGCGAGATCCTCGCCGAGCTCCGTGCCCGGATCCTCCACCGGGCTGCCGACGGTCCCCTCTCCCTCCAC
>DASVEH010000428.1:0-2276 GCA_036380655.1 Candidatus Limnocylindria bacterium
CCCGAGCAGACGGGACAGGTGGCGATGACGTCATGGACCATGGTCAGCGTCGATCGCGGCTGCGCTGCTCGCGCCGCTCCGCGTTGAGGCGGTACACGCGCTTGGCGTCGTGCCCGAGAAGCGGACGTCGGGACCGATCCGCTCCGTCAAGTGTGGTGTTCGCGAAGAAGAGGCGATAGTCGAACATTGGAGCTGGCTCCTACCAGATACGTGTGTCGGGCTGCTGATTTGGTGCCTATGCATTCCAATATGGCCCACCTCGCAAACTTTGTCAACCCTGTTTTCGCTTTTAGCAAGTCCACCAGCCAAAATTGGCTGCTCACCGGGTACGTGTCGCTTCTTGCCGAAGCCGCTACCATGTGCCGCGGACCCATGACCCCGCGACTCCTGCCGTACTCCCCCGAGCGAGACGTCTATCGCCTCCTTGGGGTCCCCTCCACCGCCTCAGCCGAGGAGATCGCCGCTGCCTGCCGGCGCCTCGCGCGCACGTTCCACCCCGACCTGAACCGATCGGGCCGGGCGACCGAGGAGATGCAGGTCGTGAACACGGTCCGTCGGGTGCTGACCGACCCCGAGTGGCGCGCCGTCTACGACCGCGAGCGGCATCGCTTCCACGCCGAGCCGGGCCGGCCCTCTCTCACGACGATGTACGCATGGCCGTCGATCGACGAGCGCCCCGCCCACCAGCCGGTGCGTCGGTACCTGCGCGCTGCGATGGCGGGCGTGCGCGCCGCAGTGCTCAGCCTCGCGCCGCCGCGCTGTCGTGGCTGCCGGACCGTGGTGACGGGTGGCGACGCCTACTGCGTCGCGTGCGGGACGCCACTGCTGCCGGGAGCTGTGCGCTAGGCGACCTGGGGGTTGACGCGCTCCGGGTCGATCCCTAGGTCGGCGATGGCGCCCTTCAGCTCATCCGGCGTCGACTTGCCGTCGAGGCAGAGCGAGTAGAGGGACGCATAGGCGATGTGCTCGGCGTTGACCTCGAAATGGGTTCGCAGCGCGTCGCGCGTGTCCGAGCGGCCGAAGCCATCGGTGCCCAGCACGGTGTAGGGCCGGTCGATCCAGCGCGTGATCATGTCGGGCACGGCCTTCATGTAGTCCGTGGCGGCGACGATCGGTCCCTCGGTGGGATCGAGGCACTGGCGGACGTAGGGCACGCGCTGCTCGGCGCCGGGATGGAGCCGGTTCCAGCGCTCGACATCGAGCGCGTCGTTGCGGAGCTGCTGGAAGCTGGTGGCGCTCCAGACGTCGGCTGCCACGCCGTACTTCTCGGCGAGCAGGTCCCTCGCGCGCAGCGCCTGGAGGAGGATCGGCCCGGAAGCCAGGATCTGCACGCGGCGCTCGCCGCCCTCCGCGGCACTGAACCGATACAGGCCACGGATCACGCCGTCCTCGACCCCGTCGGGCTTGGCCGCTTGCGCCCAGTTCTCGTTGTAGAGGGTGACGTAGTAGAAGACGTCCTCGCCGCGCTCTCCGTACATGCGGTCGATTCCCTCGCGCACCACGATCGCCAGCTCGTAGGCGAAGGCCGGGTCGTAGGCGACGACGTTGGGAACGGTGGTGGCGACCAGCTGCGAGTGGCCATCGGTGTGCTGGAGCCCTTCACCGGTCAGGGTCGTGCGGCCGGCGGTGGCGGCCATCATGAAGCCGCGGCCCCGGGCGTCACCGAACGCCCAGACCTGGTCGCCGGTGCGCTGGAATCCGAACATGGAGTAGAAGGTGTAGAAGGGGACCATCGGCTCGCGCCACGTGGCGTATGACGTGCCGGCAGCCTGGAACGAGCTCATCGAGCCGGCCTCGGTGATGCCTTCCTCGAGGAGCTGGCCATCGGCCTTCTCGATGTAGCTGAGCAGCAGCTCCTTGTCGACCGGCGTGTAACGCTGGCCGAGCGGGTTGTAGATGCCGACCTCCTTGAAGAGGGGGTCCATGCCGAAGGTCCGCGCCTCGTCCGGGATGATGGGCACGATCCGGCTGCCGATCTCGGGATCGCGGACGAGGTTGCGGACCAGGCGGCTGAAGGCCATGGTCGTGCTGGCCGGGCGGTCGGATCCGGCGAAGAACTCGGTGAAGGCGGTGTCCTTCGGCGCCGGGAGCGGCTTCGCGACGACGCTGCGCTTGGGGAGCGATCCGCCGAGCTGCCGTCGCCGCTCGAGCATGTACTGGATCTCGGGCGCATCGGGTCCGGGGTGGTAGTAGGGGGCCTCCTTGAGCCTGTCGTCCGGAATCGGCAGCTCGAGCCGATCGCGGAAGATCTTCAGCTCGTCGGCCGTCAGCTTCTT
>DASVEH010000429.1:0-9977 GCA_036380655.1 Candidatus Limnocylindria bacterium
GGGTGGAACGTGCGCGCGAGGCGCCGGCAGGCAGCGCCGATCTCCTCGGCTGAGGCGGTGGAGGGGACCCCAAGCAGGCGATAGACGTCTCGCTCGGGGGAGTACGGCAGGAGTCGCGGGGTCATGGGTCCGCGGCACATGGTAGCGGCTTCAGCAAGAAGCGACACGTACCTGGTGAGCAGCTAATTTGGCTGGTAGACTTGCTAAAAGCGAAAACGGGGTTGACAAAGTTTGCTAGGTCGGCCATATTGGAATGCATAGGCACCAAATCAGCAGCCCGACACACGTATCTGGTAGGAGCCAGCTCCAATGTTCGACTATCGCCTCTTCTTCGCGAACACCACACTGGACGGAGCGGATCAGTCCCGACGTCCGCTGCTGGGGCACGACGCCAAGCGCGTATACCGCCTCAGCGCGGAGCGGCGCGAGCAGCGCAGCCGCGATCGACGCTGACCATGGTCCATGACGTCATCGCCACCTGTCCCGTCTGCTCGGGTGAGCTGACGATCGCGCGCCTCCACTGCCGGAGCTGCGGCACCGCCCTGGAGGGTGAGTTCGGCGTCGGGCGCTTCGGCCGGCTCGACCGTGAGCAGATGGCCCTGCTCGAGAGCTTCCTCCGCTCCCGTGGCAACCTGAAGGAGATGGAGCGCGAGCTGGGCATCAGCTACCCCACCGTCCGCGGCCGAGTCGACGCCCTCATCCGCTCGCTCGGTCTCTCCGATGGATCAACCGAGACCGATGCGGAGTTCGGCACGGACGTCGTCGGCGACGTCGATGGACCCACGCTCGACGCCGATCCGTCGGACGCGCGCCGCGCGATTCTCGAGCGGCTGGCGCGCCGTGAGATCAGCGCCGAGGACGCCGCCACAGCGCTCCGCGAGCTCGGCGCCACCTCCCCATGACGACCTTCGTGCGCACGCAGGAGCTCGAGCACCGGCTCGGGGAGCACGGCCAGCTGTCGTTGCGCGTGACGAGCCCCGACGTGGAGATGCGGGCCACCGACGGCGACATCGCCCGCGTCCGCGTGACGTTCGAGATCAGGGCCGCCGACGACGCGGAGGCCGATGCCATCCTGGATCGCGTCCGGTTCCACGTGACCGAGGGCCCGGGCTCGCTCGACGTTGCGGAGCCGAAGAACGGATCGAGCGGGATCGGGTCGCTGGTGCGCCTGTTCGGGGTCGGCGGCGGGCATGTCGAGACCAGGGTGTCGGTCGATGCGCCACGCGGCACCGACATCCAGTTCGACGGCGTCAGCGCCGACCTCACCGTCACCGGATTCGGTGGCAGCCAGCAGTACCGCACGGTGTCCGGCGACCTGGTGCTTGCCGCGGCCGGTGGCGACGTCCGCATCAAGGGCGTGTCCGGCGACGTCAGCCTGCGCGCGGAGGCCGCGCTCACGAGCCTCGACGTCAACACGGTGAGCGGCGACGTCTCGGCCATCGCGCCGCGCATCGAGGAGCTCCGCGTGGCGACGGTCAGCGGCGACGTCGAGGTCGAGGGCCACCTCACCGACGGGCCGGGCCATCGGGTCGAGACCGTCAGCGGCGACCTCTCGATCGGCGCCGGCGAGAACCTTACCGTGGAGGTCCGCGGGCTGTCGACCGACGCCGACATCCGCCTCCCCCATCGCAGCGAGGGGTCGCGCGATCGGCGGCGCTACATCATCGGCAACGGACGGCCACAGCTGCTCTTCCGATCGATGTCGGGCGACATCGAGGTGCGGCCGCCGCGCCGCGGAGCACCGAACGTGGCGGCGGCGACCGCCGACGACGACGGCCAGCTGTCCGTGCTCCAGGCGCTCGAGCGCGGCGAGATCGACGTCGAGGAAGCGACGCGGCGCCTGGCGTCGGGGAGCCACCAGGATGTCTGAGGAGCTCGAGACGGTGCTGCGCCTGGTGGCGGACGGGACGCTCACGCCGGAGCAGGCGTCGCCGATCATCGAGGCGCTCACCCGCGCCGAACGCAGTGAGCGGCCGCACGGCCTCCACGACCGGGTCGAGCGCACCGTGGAGCGCGCGCATCGGCGCGCCGAGCGCGTGCACGAACGCCTCGACGACCTCAACGCGGTGGCCGGCCAGGGCCGCGGGCGGCAGCTGCGCATCCGGGTCACCGAACATGGTCGGCAGGCGGTGAACCTGCGCATCCCGATCGGCTTCGTGGACGCCGCGCTCCGTTTCGTGCCGGGCATCGGCGGCGACCAGAGCGACCGCATCCGGGATGCGGTGCGCGCCGGCGCGGTCGGCCCCATCCTGGACGTCGAGGATCCGGACGGCGACGGCGTCCTGATCAGCGTCGAATGAGCCTCGCGATCGAGGCGAGCGGGCTCGTCAAGGACTTCGAGAAGGGCCGTCGCACCATCTGGCAGCGGCTGCGCCGCGAGCCGGATCGGCGCGAGACCTTTCGCGCGGTGGACGGCATCGACCTGCGCGTCGAAGAGGGCGAGGTCTTCGGCATCCTGGGGCCCAACGGCGCAGGGAAGACGACGACGATGCGGATGCTTGCCACGCTGCTGGAACCGACGGCCGGGACGGCCACCATCCTCGGCCACGACCTCGTCCGAGGGTCGCGCGAGATCCGCCGGCGGCTCGGTGCCGTCCTGTCGGGCGAGCGAAGCCTCTACTGGAAGCTGACGGCACGCGAGAACCTCGAGTACTTCGCGGCGCTCTACCACGTGCCGCCGGCCGAGACGAGGTCGCGCATCGGCGAGATCCTGGACGTGGTGCATCTCTCCGACCGCGCCGACGACTACGTCGAGAAGTTCAGCACGGGCATGCGGCAGCGCCTCGTGCTCGCGCGCGCCCTTCTCCCCGACCCGTCGCTGCTCCTCCTCGACGAGCCGACCGTCGGCCTCGATCCGCAGGCCTCCCGCGACCTGCGCGAGCGAGTCCTGAAGCTGCGCGACGACGGACGCACGATCCTGCTCACCACCCACTACATGGAGGAGGCCGACCAGCTCTGCGACCGAATCGCGATCGTCGACCACGGCCGCATCGTGGCGCTCGACACGCCACAGGGACTCAAGCGGGACCTGCGCGCCACCGAGGTCGTGCGCCTCGAGATCCAGGCGGCCGATGCTGCCGAGCCCGGGCTCCTGCGGCGGTTGCGGGCGGACGGATCGGTCACGCAGACCGAGCGGGTCGACGGCTCGCTCCACCTGACGATCCATTGCAGCTCGGCGCGCACGCTTGTGCCGCTGGCCATCGACGCGGCGCGGGCCGAGTCGGCCGAGGTGCGCCACATCGAGGTCCTGCCGGTATCGCTCGAGGATGTTTTCATCTCGCTCACCGGCCGGGCGCTGCGCGAATGACCCTCGCCGATCTGCGCGGCGACCTCCGTGCCTTCGGCGCTGCCACGCGCAAGGAGTGGCGGCTCCTGCGACGCTACCCCGGCACGCTCCTCTCCTTCCTGTTCTGGCCGATCGCCCTGCCGCTCGCCTTCGTCTTCCAGGCCGAGGCCTTCGCGGGCGGTCGGAGCGACACGATGGGAGCCTTCGTCTCGCGCACCGGCACGGAGCAGGTCGCTGGCTTCCTCTTCGTCGGCTGGGCGGCGTACATGTGGCTCAGCCTGATCCTGTGGGGGCCGGGCACCGCGTTGCGCACCGAGCAGATTCGCGGCTCGCTGGAGGCCATTTTCCTGACGCCGGCCTCACGCCTCGTCGTGCTGTTCGGGCCGGTCGCGAGCCAGGTCGTGTGGGCGATCTGGGTCTTCGGCGTGGTCGGCGTCGCGCTGTGGCTGGGGTTCGGCATCACGATCGGGCCGGCCGAGGCGCTCCGGGCGCTCGCCGTGATCGCCGTCGGCGTGCCGGCGCTGTACGCCATCGGCGCACTGTTCGCGTCGGTGGTCCTGCGCTTCGGCGAGGTCCATGCCCTGGTGCAGGGCGTCCGCGGGCTCTTCACCGCCGTCTGCGGCATGAGCTTCCCGATCGTCGTCCTGCCCGACTGGGCTCAGACGATCGCCTACACGCTGCCACCCACCTACCTGATCGCGGACCTGCGCTCGGTGCTGCTCGCCGGCGCCGGCCTCGGCCGCATCGCCGGCGACCTCTTCATCCTCGCCGGGATGGGGGTCGTGCTCGGACTCCTCGCGACCTGGGCGTTCGCCGCGACGGAACGGCACGCGCGGCGCGGCGGCCGGCTGGCGCAGTACTGATGGAGGAGCTGCGGCAGGAGGCACGCGCGGCGTGGGCGATCGCCCGCAAGGAGCTCCAGGTGAAGCTCCGCTATCGGCTCAACGCGGTCAACCGGGTGGTGCAGCCGATCTACCAGGTGCTGATCCCCGGGCTGCTGCTCGGGGCGACCTTCGCCATCGGTGGCGAGGCGGTCGGGCTTGCCGAGAGCACCGGCACCACGGACCTGGCTGGCTATCTCTTTCTGGGAATGCTCGCGCTCACCCTGGCGCAGGCCGGCTTCTGGGACGTCGCCTTCGCGGTCAAGACCGAGCTCGATGCCGGCACGCTCGAGCCTGCCTGGCTGACCCCGACACGGCGGGAGACGTTCGTCGTGGGGCAGACGCTGGCAGGGATGATCATGGCGATCGTGACCACCGGGATCCTGCTCGTCGTCGGAGTGGTCGTGTTCGGTGCAGCGCTCGTGTCGGAGCTGGCGATCGTCATGCCGGTTCTGGCGCTCACTTCGGTCGGCGTGCTGGGCATCGGCTACCTGGTGGCGGCCATCGTGCTGCGCATGCGAGACGCCAACTTCTTCGTCGACGCGGCCGACTTCCTCTTCGTCGCCTTCTCCGGTGCTGCGTTTCCGATCATCGTGCTGCCCGATCTCGTCCGGCCGATCGCCTATTTGCTGCCGACGACGCACGCCCTCGACCTCGTGCGCGTCGCCGTCCTCGATACGCGTCCCCTCTTGCCGGCCGCGGTGGAGTGGACGTTGCTGGGCGTGACCAGCGTTGGGCTGGTGGCGGTCGGGCGATGGACCTGGCTGGCCACGGAGCACCGCATGCGGGTGCGGGGGACCCTCGGCCAGCACTGACGGCCGGGCCTCGCGGTTGCTGCGCGGCGGAAGGACGGACCCGCGCCGGCCGATCGGTGTACCTTGCGCGCCGTGAGTCGATCCTCCCCGCCGCCCGACGACCGTCGGGTCGATCCCCTGCTCGAGGTCCGTGAGAAGCGGCGCGGGAAGCGTCCGGGCGATGCGTATGTCCGCATCGTGCGGCCGTTCGAGGACGCCTTTCAGCGAGGCGGCGACGAGGGAGGGCTGATCGCCACTGAGCGCACCGTGCTGGAACGCCCGGGCTGGACGCGGACGCTGCGCAGGCTGCGCACGGTGCTCATTGGGCGGCCGATTCACAGCGATCGCGAGGAGCACGAGCGGCTCACCAAGACGAAGGCGCTGACGATCTTCTCCAGCGACAACATCAGCTCATCGGCCTATGGGCCCGAGGAGATCATGCGCGTGCTGGCGGTGGCCGGCACGGGCGCGCTGGCGCTGACACTGCCGCTGGCCGGGCTCATCACCGTCATGCTCGCCATCGTGACGCTGTCGTACCGGCAGACGATCAAGGCCTATCCGCACGGCGCCAGCAGCTACATCGTCGCCAGCGACAACCTCGGCAGCGGGGCCGGCGTGCTTGCGGCGGCGGCGCTGCTCATCGGCTACGTGGTGACTGTCGCCGTCAGCGTGTCGGCCGGGGTGGCGGCGCTCACCTCCATCGTCCCCGAGCTCTATCCCGAGCGCGTCCTCATCAGCGTGGCGATGGTCATGGTGCTCATGCTCGGCAACCTGCGCGGCATCCGCGAGTCGGGAACCATCTTCATGGTGCCGACCTACGCGTACATCGTGATCATGCTCGGGATCGTCGGGTACGGCGTGGTCCGGTCGCTGCTCGGTGACGTCCCCGCGTACGAGGCGCCGGCCGCTTGGGCAGGGCTGGAGCAGGGCGGGCAGGCGCTCGGCCTCTTCCTCATCCTGCGAGCCTTCAGCCAGGGCGCGGTGGCCCTGACGGGCGTCGAGGCCATCTCGGACGGCGTTCCGGCCTTCAAGCCGCCGGAATGGAAGAACGCCCGCACAACCCTCACGTGGGCCGCGCTGGTATTCGCGATCCTCTTTGTCGGGATTGCCTACCTGGTGACCACGATCGGCCTCGTGCCGGATCCCACCGAGGAGAAGACGGTCCTCAGCGAGCTGGTGCGGCACCTGGTGGGCGACGGCCCGATCCTGGTGATCGCGCAGGTGGCCACCGCTCTGCTGCTCGTGCTGGCCGCCAATACCAGCTTCGCCGACTTTCCCCGGCTCTCGTCCTTCCTTGCCCGGGACGGCTACCTGCCGCGCCAGTTCGCGTTCCGGGGGGAACGCCTGGCGTTCACCACCGGCATCGTCGCGCTGGCGGGCATGGCGATCGCGCTGCTGATCGGCTTCGACGCCAGCGTCAGCGGCCTCATCCCGCTCTACACCCTAGGGGTCTTCATCGCCTTCACCCTGTCACAGGGCGGCATGCTCCTGCGCTGGTGGCGCCGCCGCGAGCCGGGCTGGCGACCCGGGCTGGCGATCAACGGCCTGGGCACGCTCACCACCGGGGTGGTGGCGCTCGTGGTGGGCAGCAGCAACTTCTTCCAGGGGTCCTGGCTCGTCATCGTGCTGGTGCCGCTCCTCATGCTCCTCCTGCTCGGCATCAACCGGCACTACCGCGAGATGGACGCCGCGCTGGCGCTCGATCGGATCCCCGACAAGGGAGAGACGGCCCCGCGACCGATCGTGATCGTGCCGATCTCGCGCCTCGACCGTCCGGCGCGCCAGGCGATCGCCTTCGCCAACTCGATCAGCACCGATGCCGTGGCCGTCCACGTCACCCACGATCCGGTGACGGCCGATGCGCTGCGCGAGCGCTGGCCCCAGTGGGCGGGATCGACCGAGCTGGTGGTGGTGGAGTCGCCGTATCGGGCGCTGATCGGTCCGCTATTGGCGTACATGGACGCGCTCCAGCGCCAGGCGCCGGATCGGCCGATCCTGGTCGTGCTGGCCGAGTTCGTGCCGAAGCACTGGTGGGAGAACCTGCTGCACAACCAGACGGCGCTGCGCCTGAAGCTGCGCCTCTTCGCCCGACGGAACACGATCGTGGCCGATGTCCCCTACCACGCGACGCGCGCGTAACCCGCTGCGAACCTGCCTGCATACGGTCAACCGATGCACCGATGCACCCAAAGGAGCACTCGCATGCGCACCCGACCTCGTTTCCCCCTGACCATTGCCGCCGCACTCGGCCTGCTCGCCGCCCTGGCCCTGTCGGGGACCGTTTTGGCCGCCGAGACGATCCTGACCGCCGACCTGGCCGGCGACGCGGAGACCGATGAGGACGGCACCGGCTCGGCGATGATCACGCTCGATCCCGACGCGGGCACCGCCTGCTGGGAGCTGAGCGTCGAGAACATCGAGCCCGTGACCCAGTCGCACATCCATGTCGGGGCCGAGGGCGAGTCGGGCGACGTGGTCGTCCCGCTCGACGTCGACGGCTTCGAGGGCACCAGCGAGGGCTGCGTCGAGGACCAGGACGCGGCAACGCTGCAGGCCATCGTCGACGACCAGTCCGGCTACTACGTCAACGTCCACACCGCCGACTTCCCGGGTGGCGCGATCCGCGGACAGTTGGTCGGAGCATCGGAGCCGCCCAACACTGCGCTCCCGGTGACGGATGGCTCGACGGGCCTGCTCGGCGCGCTGCTGGTGGCCGTGGCGGCAGCGATCGGGCTCCGTGCCTGGCGCCCACTGGCGACGCGTGGCTGAAGGTTCCCCTGGAGGGCGGCCCGGCGTGTGCCCGGGCCGCCCCTTTTGCCGTCAGCCGCCGCTGACCAGCACGAGGAGCGCCAAGTTGACCAGGAACGCGCCGAGCACGACGCCCAGCCAGGCCAGCGTGTTCGGCACGGCCGAGCTCCTGATCGTCTCCTCGATCATGGCCTCCAGCGCGCCTTCCATCTCGTTGCGGTACTTCTCCTGCGTCTCGAGCTGCTGCCGCGCGCTCATGACTTCCGCCCACCTTTCTTGATCTCCGCGAGCTCGGCGCGGATCGCGGTCAGCTGCAGCATCAGCTCGTCCTCCCCGTCCTTGGACTCGGTGCTGCCCTTGTGGATCAGGAAGGCGGTCAGCACCGCCATGGTGAACAGCTGCAGGAACTCGGACTGCCAGTTCTCGAAGGTCGCCTGCATCCACGGCCAGAAGTAGCCGGAATCGCCGAACAGCTGGGCCGCCTGGCCGTGCGTCTCCTGCTCGCTCACGAACTCGACCCAACCGGTCAGGGACTGCAGGATCCAGCTCACCAGGAAGAGCAGGGCCAGCACCACGCCGAGCCCGTAGTCACGAAGAAGAACCTTCATTCCTTCTCCTCTCTCGTGCCGATGGGGCGCCGATGGGTCGTCGACGCCGTGCCGATGCGCTCGGCGCACCGAAAAGCAGCCATCGTGCCAACCGGCCGCACCCCGGATCAGGGGGGACGGTGAGGTGGGTCGCCCGCCGGGATCGCAAGGCCGGCCGACGGCTCCGTCGAGGCCAGGAACCGATAGCCGAGGCCCCGCTCGGTCCTGATGTAGCGCGGGTCGTCGACGTCGTCTCCGAGCTTGTCGCGCAGCCGCCGGACGTAGACGCGCAGGTAGTCGACCTCGTCGACGTACTCGCGACCCCAGACCTTCGCCAGCAGCGTGCCGTGCGGCAGCACGTGGCCCGCATTCCGGATGAGGTGGTAGAGCAGCTTGTACTCGGTCGGGGTCAGATCGATCCGGTGGCCGGCGACGCGTACCTCCTGCTTGGCGAAGTCCATTTCCAGGTCGCCCGACTGGAATGAGGGGACGCGAGCCGCGGGGGCGGGCATGTCGAGCCGGCGCAGCACGGCCTTGACGCGCGCCAGCAGCTCGAGGTGATTGAACGGCTTGGTGACATAGTCGTCGGCGCCCAGCTCGAGGCCCTTGACGAGGTCGAGCGTGCCGTCACGCGCCGTGAGCATCACGACCGGCACGTCCGAGAAGGCGCGGATCTGGCGCAACACCTCGTAACCGTCGATGTCCGGCAGGCCGACGTCGAGCAGGACGAGGTCCGGCAGCTCACGTTCGACCATGTCGAGGCCCTGCTCCCCGGCCCCGGCGCCGAGAACCTCGACCTCCCGCCACTGAAGGGTGAACCCGAGCTGCACCGACTCGATGACGTCGGGCGCGTCGTCCACGACGAGAATCTTCACGCCTCCGCTCCCACCGGCCCGGCGGCCGGGATGATGAACCGGAAGGTGCTGCCCCGCCCCACCTCGGAGTCGACCTCCACCCGTCCGCCGTGCGCCTGCGCGCTGGCCAGCACGATCGGCAGCCCGAGCCCGCTCCCGCCGGTCGAGCCGTCCGGCGAGCTGACGAAGAAGCGCTCGAAGAGCCGCTCCTGCGCTGCCGGCGGGATGCCCGGCCCGGAGTCGGCGACCTCCCAGGCGACATCCGCGCCGATGGCGGCGACCGAGAAGCGGATCTCGCTTCCCGGCGGTGAGAACTTGTGGGCGTTCGAGACCAGGTTGAGAACGGCGCGCTCGACCCGCCGATGATCGGCGAACACCCACACCGGCTGTGTGCCGAGTGCCAGGACGAGGCGCTGCTGCTTGCCGGCGAGGAGGGGGCCGATCGCGACCTCCATCTCGGCTCCGAGCTCGCGAGCATCGAAGCGGCGCAGCTGCAGCCGCAGCTGGCCGGCGCGGAAGCGAGCCAGCTCGAGCGCGCTGTCGGCCAGCCGCTGCAGCTGCTCGGCGTTGCGCTCGACCGTCTCGAGCAGCTGGCGACGCTGCGCCGGTGCGGCGCGCGTGTCGGGATCGAGGAGCAGGCCGACCGCCGTTCGGATCGCGGTCAGGGGTGTCCGCAGCTCGTGGGCCACCGTGGTGAACAGGTCCGATCGCAGTCGTTCGAGCTCCGCGAGACGGACCGACAGCTCGCCGCCCTCCACGATCCCACCGGCCACCATCTGGTCACCGAGTGGCGAACGCACCCAGCGTCGCTCGGACCCGGCGACCTG
>DASVEH010000430.1:0-8377 GCA_036380655.1 Candidatus Limnocylindria bacterium
CAGCCCGTCTGCGGACGTCCACGCCCCGCTGTCGTAGTCGCCGGAATTGGCGGCGATGCCCAGGGCGACCCAGCCCGAGGCCGTCGCGGTGACGCCGAACATGTAGGTGATGCTGGGCGGACCGATCATGAACGTTTCCTGGTCCGGGGCGCGCTCCCAGACCTGCCCATCCAGCGTCCGCCACACCACGGCCGTGCTTGAGTCGAGCGCACCCTCCTCGTTGACGGCCTCTTCGTAGCCAACTGCGATGACGGTCGTCCCAGCGGGATCTGCGGCGAGATCCTCGACTCTGCCTTGCCCGGTCTCATCGGGTTCTGCGGTTATCTGCCAGCTGATCCCGTCGTCACTGCGGAGGAACTGTGGACCGGCGTCGACATACCGTCCGGCTTCGAGGGCTTGGGTGTTCCGCACGCCAATCCATCCGTGCGCCGTCCAGGCCACGTGCTCGGGAACAGGGCCGTCCGAGGTGACCATCTCCCAGGTCCGGCCATCCGGCGAAACCCACAGGGCCGCCCCGCGTTCGGTCCCGAGCGGATCCAACAGCGCGCCGGTCGCGACGATCCGATGACCATCCGTTGCGGCATGCCGCATCTGCCCTCCATCGAAGCTATCGCTTGCGATGAGCTCCCATCGGCGCCCATCGTCCGACACCCACGCGGCGGCCGCCTGGTAGACGTCCTCGCTCGTGAGCGCGGCAAGGTTGATGGAGCAGTTGTCGGGTGGAGCGTGAATGTCGCTTGCGCAATGGCCCCGCGCCGACCCGACGATGACGAATGCGTCCCCGAACTCGATGATGTCGCCCGGGGTCCCGCCGCCGAACACGCCCGGCGCCGGATCGGGCAGGTCGAGCCGCTCCCAATCGGCGTCACGGTCATGAGCTGCCGCCGGCGGCCGGCTCGCGCTCGGCCGAAGCGTGACATGGGCGCTGGCATGCGCGTCAGCGGTCGATGCAGGCCCGGACACGGAGGGGGATTCATCGATCAGCCGCGCCACCGAAAGGCCCACGCCGACGCCGGCCACGACACCGGCTGCTGCCAGGGCCATCGCCCGCCATGTCGGCGGCCACTGTCGAGTCCCGACGGCTCGCTGCGGGGTTGCCGCGATCCGGCGGGTGACGGTGGACAGGGTGCCCGGATCGGGAGCCGGAGCCAGCTCGTCGAGCGCGGCGCGCAGATCGCGCTCGAGATCGCCTCGTTGGCCTGACGTCATGCCGTTCGCTCCCGCGTCGGGCCGCGCGCTTCGGCGGCGAGTGCGGCCTCCATGGCCGTGAGAGCTCGATGGAGCCGCGACTTGACGGTGCCGTGCGGGACGCCGACAGACAGCGCGATGTCCTCGAGAGGCAGGTCGAGGTAGTAGCGGAGCACGAGCACGGTCCGCTGGTCGGCGGTCAACCGCGCAAGCCCGTTGCTGACCGCCTCTCGGAGCGCGATCGACTCCGCGGGGTCGGGCACCGTTTGGGGGAGGCCGTCGTACACGTACGGCGAGCCGCTCTGGCGGCCGCGACGACGACGGTCGTCATGGCAGGCGCGGATCAGGACCCGGTACAGCCAGCCGTCGAACCGGTCGGGGTCTCGGAGCGTCGGAAGGTCACGCCACGCCCGGACGAGCGCTTCCTGCGCCGCATCGTCCGCAGCATCCCGACTGCCCAGAATCAAGCCGGCAGTGCCCACAATGCGCGGCAGGCACCGGGCCGCCAGCGCTCCGAACGCCTCGCGATCGCCGCGCATCGCCCGCTCCACCAGCTCTCTCGTCACGCTCCCCACCTGGTCGCGGCCGACGAGATGCCGACCGTCACACTATCGGCGCAGCGAGGCCCCAGGAAGGTTCCATCAAGGCCCTGCGGGACCAGCGGCAGGAGCAAACCGTGACGTCGCGCGGCGCGCGCGAGGACGGGTCAGCCGCCGCCGCTCACGCGGACGAGCTCGATCTTCCAGTCGGTGCAGGACTCGTTGGTCTGCTCGATGAAGAAGTTGCCGCCGGGCACGTCGTTGACGAGCACGATCCGAATCGGCGAGTTGTCGACCGAGTAGGTGAACTCCCCACCGTCCTGGGTGATCGCGACGGTGTAGTCCTCGCAGTCCTCCGTGACCGTCATGCGGTAGCGCCCGGGAGCGAGCGGAAGGGCAACACGCTCGTCGCCGGCCTCGACCGTGGCGGTCGTCGGGTTATCGGCACCCTCGGCATCGCCACCACCACCGGCACCGCCGCAGGCGGCCAGCGTCAGGGCAAGGGCCGCGAACACCGGGACGGTCCGTCTCGTCATGTGATGTCGACCTCCAGCTACCTCACTCCACCGTCGGGGCCGACGGCGAGCGAAGGGTACGGTGTGATCGCGCGACCGCGCAATGCCTGCGCTAGAATCGGTCGCGGTCCCCCTTGCGGGACGACATGAGCGCTCGAACTCTCTCGAACGGAGCAATCGACCCTGGACATCTCCAGCGTCCTCTTCTACCTGCTCGCCTTCGGCGTGGTGGGTGCCGGGATCGCCGTCGTGACGCTGCGTAACATCATCCACTCGGCCGTTGCCATGATGATCTGCTTCGGCTCGTTGGCAGGCATGTACGCGCTGCTCGGGGCGCCGATCGTCGCAGCCGCCCAGGTCCTGATCTACCTGGGCGCGATCAGCGTGCTCATCCTCTTCGCAATCATGCTGACCCAGGCTGGCGACGCGAACCTGCCGGCCCCCTTCCACCGCCAGCTTCCGGTGGCGGCCGTCGTGGCGTTGGCCATCATCGGCCTCGTCGGCTGGGCGATCGTTCAGACCGACTGGGGCGTCATCCCGGAGGCGGTCGGGGCGGCCGTCGACGACATCGCGAACGCCGTCTTCACCACCTTCGCCCTCCCGTTCGAGATCATCAGCATGTTGATCCTGGTCGCCATCATCGGCGCCATCTTCCTGGCCCGGCGGCCGGAAGAGGACGAACGGGCGAACTGACCGATGGTGCTCGAGGGCTACCTGCTCGTCTCCGCCATGCTCTTCGGCATCGGCGTATTCGGCTTCATGGCACGCCGGAACGCGATCCTGATGCTGATCAGCATCGAGCTCATGTTCAACGCGGTGAACCTGAGCCTCGTCGCGTTCAACGCCTTTCGGCCGGCGGACACGAACACGGGTGCCGTGTTCGCGCTGATGATCATGGCCGTCGCCGCAGCAGAGGTCACCGTGGGCCTGGCCCTGGTGATCGCCATCATCCGCACCCGCCAGACCGCCGAGGTCGACCAGTACTCCGACCTCAAGGAATAGGCGGATACCGATGGAGCTGCTGATCGCCCTCATTCCCGCGCTGCCCCTGGCGGGGTTCCTGTTCGCCGTCCTCGTCGGGCCGCGACTCGACCATGTGCCGCTCCACGGTCACGGGGATCACGGCGACGATCACCACGGAGACACCGATGCCCACGGCGGCGGCCACCATGCGGAGCTCGACGACAGCGCCTTCCGGACCGTCCCATCCGAGGAGGAGCAGCGGGCCACCAGTCCGCACGCCGGCCACGCCGACGACCTGGCGAACGCCGCGGGGGCCGACGGCGTCATCCCCGCCGAGCTGAGCGATGGCCTCGGGCAGGCCGGCCACGTGACGCCGGGCGCTGAGCGTCCGCGCTATCGATCCTGGATCGTGCCGACCGCGCTCGTCGGGCTCATGTGGGCCTTCAGCATGGTCGTCTTCGCCCACGTCGTCTTCGGCGGCAACGAGGTCGAGGTCACCGTCTACGAGTGGATCGCCTCGGGCGACTTCGTCATCAACATCAGCGTCCTCGTCGATGGACTGACCGCGATGCTCCTCCTCGTCGTCAGCACCGTCGGCTTCCTGGTCCACGTCTACTCCATCGGCTACATGGACGGCGACCGGGGATTCTGGCGCTTCTTCGCCTATCTGAACCTGTTCATGTTCAGCATGCTGCTGCTGATCCTGGGCGACAACTTCCTCATGCTCTACGTCGGCTGGGAGGCGGTCGGCCTGTGCAGCTACGCCCTGATCGGCTTCTGGTACAAGAAGCCGTCGGCGGCCGGAGCCGCCAAGAAGGCGTTCGTGGTGACCCGGGTCGGCGACTTCGGCTTCGGACTCGGCATCATGATGATCTGGGTCAACCTGGGGACGCTCGGCTTCCACGAGGTCTTCGAGCGGATCGGGACCCTGGACGAGGGCACGATCACCGTCATCGCCCTTCTCCTCTTCGCCGGCGCCGTCGGCAAGAGCGCCCAGTTCCCGCTCCACGTCTGGCTGCCCGACGCCATGGAGGGTCCGACCCCGGTCAGCGCCCTCATCCACGCCGCCACCATGGTCAACGCGGGCGTCTACATGGTCGCCCGGGCCAACCCGATCTTCGCCGAGGCGCCCACGGCCATGTGGGTGGTGGCGATCATCGGCGTCTTCACCGCCATCTTCGCGGCGGCGATCGCGCTGACCCAGAACGACATCAAGAAGGTGCTGGCCTACAGCACCGTGAGCCAGCTGGCCTACATGTTCTTCGCGCTCGGCATCGGCGCCTGGGTGGCGGCCATCTTCCACCTGGTCAGCCACGGCTTCTTCAAGGGACTGCTCTTCATGGGATCGGGTTCCGTGATCCACGGGGCCGGTGGCGAGCAGGACATGCGCTTCATGGGCAACCTCCGCGCGAAGATGCGCTGGACCTACGTGACCATGGTGATCGGCTCGCTGGCGCTGGCCGGCATCCCGATCTTCTCCGGCTTCTTCAGCAAGGACGAGATCCTGGCCGAGTCGTTCAACCGCGGCTATCTCGTCTTCTACGTCGTCGGCACGATCGTCGCCTTCATGACCGCCTTCTACACGTTCCGCATGATCTTCATGACGTTCTGGGGCGAGTGGCGCGGGCCGCGCGCAGCCTGGGACCACATCCACGAGAGCGCGCCCACCATGGTGGCCCCGCTGGTGATCCTGGCCGTGCCGACCATCCTCGCCGGCCTGCTGCTCGGCATCCCGCCGGAGGGCGGCATCATCCATGGCTGGCTGGAGGAGGTCTTCCACGGCGCCGAGGAGGCGCATGCCGGGGTCCTGGCCGGCTCGATCGCGGACGGTGAGCACCACGGCTTCGAGCTGTTCGGCCTCGGCGGGCTGCTCCTTCTCGTCGGCGCAGCCGTGGCGACCGCCGGCGTGTGGCTGGCGCACCGCTGGTACGTGGAGCGGCCGGAGTCGGCGGGCCGGTTCGTCGAGCGCATCCCGTTCGGCCTCGGGCCGGGGATGTATCGGGCCAGCGTGAACAAGTACTACGTGGACGACATCTACCAGCTCGTCTGGTCGCGCGGTGGCGTGCTGCTCAGCAACGCGCTGTGGTGGATCGACGTGAAGATCATCGACGGCGCGGTGAACGGCGCCGGCTGGCTGGCGCGCACGATCGGCGGCACCCTGCGCAAGAGCCAGACCGGTCGCGTCGAGAACTACGGCCTCGGCATCGCGGCAGGGCTGGCGGTCGTGCTCATCGTGCTCGCCACGGTGGTCCGCTGAATGGACGGCCTGCCGGTGTTGAGCCTCATCGTCTTCACGCCGCTGCTCGGCGTACTGCTGCTGCTCGTCGTCCCCGGCTCGAATCATCGGGCCATCCGCTGGATCGCCCTGCTGGCGGCGCTCGCCAGCTTCGCCATCTCGCTCGTGCTGCTCGGCTACGACCCGAACGGCAGCGAGTTCCAGTTCCGCGAGGACCTGCCGTGGATCGAGGCGTTCGGCATGCGCTACACGCTCGGCGTCGACGGCCTCTCGGTCGTCCTCGTGCTGCTGACCACGGTCCTGAGCGTCGTCTCGATCTTCTACTCGTGGGAGCCGATCCAGCGGCGAGTCAAGGAGTACTACATCGCGCTCCTGCTGCTCATGGTCGGCATGCTCGGCGTCTTCGTGGCGCTCGACCTGTTCCTGTTCTACGTCTTCTGGGAGATCAGCCTCTTCCCGATGTACGTGATCATCGGGGTGTGGGGCGGCCCGCGACGCGTCTACGCGACCGTCAAGTTCGTGCTCTACACGCTCGTCGGCTCGCTGCTCATGCTCGTCGCCATCCTGGCGGTGGCCATCGCGCACGCCGCGACCGGCCAGCCGTTCACGTTCAGCTACGAGGCCCTGCGCGGGTTCGCCTACGCCGACTCCCTCCAGGCGCTCGCCTTCGTTGCCTTCTTCCTGGCCTTCGCCATCAAGGTGCCGATGTGGCCGTTCCACACCTGGCTGCCCGACGCCCACGTCGAGGCGCCCACGGCCGGCTCCATCATCCTGGCCGGGGTCATGCTGAAGCTCGGCGGCTATGGGTTCCTGCGCTTCAGCCTCCCGCTCCTGCCCGACGCCGCGGTCAGCTTCGCCCCGATCGTCATCGGCCTCGCGGTGGTGGCCATGATCTACGGCGGCCTGGTCGCCATGGTCCAGCCCGACCTCAAGAAGCTCGTCGCCTTCTCGAGCGTCAGCCACATGGGCTACGTGATGCTCGGCGCCTTCGTGTTCAACGAGCAGGGGCTGCAGGGCGCCATCTACCAGATGATCAGCCACGGCATCACGACCGGCGCGCTCTTCCTGCTGGTCGGCGTCATCTACGAGCAGACCCACGACCGGCAGATCGCGCACATGGGCGGGCTGAACGCGCGGGTACCGCGCTACGCCGCCATGTTCGGGTTGTTCACCTTTGCCAGCATCGGCCTGCCCGGCCTGTCCGGCTTCATCGGCGAGTTCCTGGTCGTGCTCGGCGCGTTCCGCTTCAACGCCTGGGTGGCCGCAGCGGCGATGATCGTGGTCATCATCAGCGCCGTCTACATGCTCTGGATGTTCCAGCGCGTCTTCTTCACCGTGCCGTCGGACTGGATGCGCGGCTTCTGGCCCGGCCTGCGCGATCTCAACCGCAACGAGTGGATCGCCCTCTCGCCCCTCATCGTGCTCGTGGTCGTCCTCGGCGTGTATCCGGGCCCGGTGCTCGAGATGATCGCCGCCCCGGTCGATCGGATCATCGAGGCCGTCAATGGCGCCGGGATGACGAGCTTCGGGCCGCTGTGGTGACGGACTGACCGATGGACCTGCTCGACGATCTCGTCACGCTCCTCCCCGAGCTGATCCTGGCCACCCTGGTCCTCGTGATCATCACCGTGGACCTCTTCCTGTCGCGCGCCAACAAGTGGCTGCTCACGCCGCTCACGGTTGCCGGGCTCGTCCTGGCCGGGGCCGCCTGTGTGGTGGTCTGGGACATCAACGAGACGGTCTACGGCGGCTTCTACGTGGTGGACGACCTGTCGGTCTTCCTGAAGGGAGCCACCATCCTGATCGGCATCATCTCGGTGCTGTTCGCGCCGTCGTACCTGGTCGTGCGGCGCATCCCGCTCGGCGAGTTCCACATGATCCTGGTCAGCGCGCTGCTCGGCATGTGCGTGCTGGCCTCGAGCGCCGACATGGTGACGCTGTTCCTCGGCCTCGAGCTCATGACCATGCCGTCCTACCTGCTGACCGGCCTGCACAAGACCGACCGCTACAGCAACGAGGGCGGGCTGAAGTACTTCCTGCTCGGCAGCTTCGCCAGCGCGATCGTGCTGTTCGGCATCGCCTGGCTCTACGGCCTGACCGGGACGACCAGCATCGCCGGCATCGCGGCGGCGCTCGAAGGGCAGATGAGCGGCGCCCTGCTGGTGGCCATCGGCTTCCTGATCGTCGGCGGCACGTTCAAGATCGCGGCGGTGCCCTTCCACTACTGGACGCCGGACGCCTACCAGGGCGCGCCGACCCCGATCACCGGGTTCCTCTCGGTCGGACCGAAGCTCGGCGCGTTCGCCCTGCTGATCCGGGTCTTCGCCGAGGCCCTCGCGCCGCTCCGGGCGGACTGGCTCGGCATCTTCCTGATCCTGACCGTGCTGACCATGACGGCCGGCAACATCGTGGCGCTGGTCCAGGTCAACGTGAAGCGCATGCTCGCCTACTCGAGCATCGCGCACACCGGCTACATCATGGCCGGGCTGGCGGCCTACGCGAACGCACCGAATGCCGACGCGGCCGCACAGGGTATCGAGTCGGTTCTCTTCTACGTCCTCGGGTATGCGGTCATGAACATCGCCGCCTTCGCGGTGGTCGCCATGCTCCAGCGCGACACGCGCCGATTCGGTGGCCTCAACTCATTCGCAGGCCTTGCCTCGCGCTCGCCGGCCGCGCGCCCTGGCGGGCGGCGGCCATGGCGGTGCTGAGGCTCAGCCTCACCGGCATCCCTCCAACGGTCGGCTTCTTCGCCAAGCTCTACGTCCTGCTCGCCTCCGTGGCCGCCGGGCTCGAATGGCTGGCGGTGATCATCGTCCTGAACGCCGCCCTGGCCGCGTTCTACTACCTGCGCGTCGTCGTCTACATGTACATGCGCGAGCCGGAGGCGGAGCCCGCTGCCCTCGACAGCTCCCCGTCCGGGTCGCTGGCCCTCG
>DASVEH010000431.1:0-2059 GCA_036380655.1 Candidatus Limnocylindria bacterium
CGCAGCAGGAGGTTCGAGCGATGGCAAAGGGCCGAGATCGACCGCGCAAGGAGCCGAAGCGCAAGGCCAAGGAGAAGGCACCGAAGCTCCCGCCGACGTCCTCGTACGAGCCGCCGGCATCGGTCGAGGTCGTCAAGCCAAGGCGCAAGGAGCGCGATCCCCGCGACGAGGAGTGACCCCCATCGCCGCCGGGACCCATACGACTGATTCAGGAGCGGAACGACAGATGGATGCACCGGTGGCGACAGCCCAGGTCCCGGTAGAGAAGAACGGAGAGCGCGGTCGGGCCGTCGATGCCGCCATCCTCCAGATCGAGAAGCAGTTCGGCCGCGGCTCGATCATGCGTCTCGGCGATCGCGCCGCGCAGAACGTGGAGGCCATCTCGACGGGGTCGGTCGCGCTCGACCTGGCCCTCGGCGTCGGCGGTGTGCCCCGTGGCCGGATCACCGAGATCTACGGTCCCGAGTCGAGCGGCAAGACCACCCTCTGCTACCACGTGGCCGGCAATGCGCAGCGCATGGGTGGCATCGTCGCCTTCATCGACGCCGAGCATGCGCTCGATCCCGGCTACGCCCGCAACGTGGGCGTGGACGTCGACGAGCTTCTCGTCAGCCAGCCGGACACCGGGGAGCAGGCGCTCGAGATCGCCGAGACCCTGATTCGCTCCAACGGCGTGGACGTGGTGATCGTCGACTCGGTCGCGGCACTGGTGCCACGCGCCGAGATCGAGGGCGACATGGGCGACAGCCACGTGGGCCTCCAGGCGCGCCTCATGAGCCAGGCTCTGCGGAAGCTGACCGGAGCCATCAACCGGAGCAACACCGCGCTCGTCTTCACCAACCAGCTGCGCGAGAAGATCGGCGTCATGTTCGGCAACCCCGAGACGACGCCGGGCGGGCGGGCCCTGAAGTTCTACGCCAGCGTGCGGATGGACATCAGGCGCATCGAGACGCTCAAGCAGGGGACCGATGCGATCGGCTCGCGCACGCGGGTCAAGGTGGTCAAGAACAAGGTTGCCAGCCCGTTCCGGGTCGCCGAGTTCGACATCATGTACAACGAGGGCATCAGCGTCGAGGGCGGCCTGCTCGACGTCGGAATCGCGGCCGGCGTCCTCTCCAAGACGGGCGCGTGGTTCAACTACGGAGACGTCCGCCTGGGCCAGGGCCGGGAGAACGCCCGCGAGTTCCTGAAGACCAATCCCGAGATCGCGGAGCGCATCGACAACGAGATTCGCGGACGCGTGGCCAGCATCGAGGTCGGCGTCGACGGCATCAGCGAGGCCGAGTAGCGACCCGATGCCCGGGCGGGGCACGCGCCGGCCCCGGCCGGCCGAGCCACCGGACGAGACGGCGGCGATGGAGATCGCCGTCCGCTTCCTCGGCAGCCGGCCACGCTCTCGCTGGGAGCTGGACCGCCGGCTCCGCCGTGCCGGAGTGGGGGAGTCCACGATTGCGGCGACTCTGGATCGCCTCGGGGAGCTCGGCTACGTCGACGACGCTGCCTTCGCGAGGTGGTGGGGCGAGCAGCGGGATCGCCATGCACCACGGGGACATCGCATGATCGAAGCCGAGCTGCGCAGGCAGGGCGTCGATCGCGACGTGATCGAGGCCTATCGCGAGGAGCACCAGTCCCCACCGCGCGCGCCGGAGGACGCGAGCCTGCCGGGCTCCGAGCTGGAGCGCGCCGAGGAGGCCCTCGGGCGCCACCTCAAGGGACGGCCGCTACCGGACGATGTCAGGGCTCGGCAGCGCATCGGGATGTTCCTCGTGCGGCGGGGATTCGACCCCGACACGGTCCGGGCGGCTCTGGGCAGGGCCGGCGACCTCGCGACCGACGACGACCCCGAGCCGCGCCAGCGTCCCTGAGGCATCCGTCCGTAGCCGGCTCCGTAGTTCTACGGATGCGCCCGGCGAGGCATGCCCGTAGGCTTCGGACGTGAAGCTCGCCGCCTGGCTCGACGAATACCGCGCCCTTCCGACCGACGAGGTGACCCGCCCGGTGGCCGATGCCGAGGATGACTGGGAGGAGCCGGAGCTGCTGGCCCCCGCCGACCGCGTGC
>DASVEH010000432.1:0-4566 GCA_036380655.1 Candidatus Limnocylindria bacterium
AGCCCGTCGCGTATCTCCGCGGCTTCAAGGAGTGGCATTCGCTCCGCATCCGGACCGACGCGCGCGCCCTGATTCCGCGCCCGGAGACGGAGCTTCTCGCGGAGGCGGCCATCGCGGAGATCGAGACCCGCCTGGCAGACGGGGAGCGGGTCGTTGCCTGGGAGGTCGCGACCGGATCCGGAGCGGTGGCGATCGCCATCGCCCGCCACCTTCGGCGGGCACTCGACGAGGATCGGCTGACGCTCGCCGCGACCGATCTGTCGGCCGAGGCCCTGGAGCTGGCCGCCGAGAACCTCGCCGCGCACGAGGTCACTGCCCTTGTCAGCCTGTCCCAGGCCGACCTGCTGGAGCCGGCAGGCCGTACGCAGCCTCGACCGAGCGTGGTGATCGCGAACCTGCCGTACGTCGCCAGCGCGGAGGTGGACGAGCGGAGAGGATCCCTCGGGTACGAGCCGCGCGTCGCTCTCGACGGGGGACCGGATGGACTCCAGCTCCTGCGCCGCCTGTTCGAGGAGCTTCCACAGCGGGCTGCGCCCGGCGCCACCGCGCTGCTCGAGATCGGCGTCGGCCAGGTCGAGGAGATCAAGAAGCTGGCGCCGCCGCACGCATCGGTCTCGGTCGTCCCCGACCTGGCCGGTGTCGACCGCGTGGTGCGGGTGCAGCTGCCGTGACCGACGTGCTGGCCGCCAGCGAGGAGGGCATCGCGCGCGCCGCCCAGCTGCTTGCGGCGGGCGAGATCGTGGCCTTCCCGACCGACACCGTTTACGGCGTCGGCCTGGCAGCTACCCACCGCGACCGGCTGCCGGCCCTGTTCGACCTCAAGCACCGCCCGCCGGAGAAGCTCATCCCGATCCTCGTGGCCGACCTGGAGCAGGTGGCCGCCGCGGGCTGGGATGTCGACGCGCGGGCGCATCGGCTCGGCGCCGCCTTCTGGCCGGGTGCCCTGACCCTGGTGATCGGCAACGGCGAGGGTGCCACCCAGGCGTTTCGCGCGCCGGACCACCCGATCGCCCTCGAGCTGATCCGCCTGGCCGGGCCGATCCTGGCCACCTCCGCCAACCGTTCGAGCGAGCCCGATACCCTCGACGCGGACGAGGTCCTCATCGCGTTCGCCACGCAGCAGGACGAGCTCGCGGCCGTGCTCGATGGCGGCCCGGTTCCCGGCGGCGTGGCGTCCACCGTCGTCGACCTGTCGGTGACGCCGGCCCGCGTGCTCCGGGAGGGGCCGATCGGTCGCGACCGACTCGAATCGGAGATCGTGCTGTCGCCTTGACGCTGCCTCGTATGCTGAAGGGAGTGGCGCCTCCCGCGCCCAACCTCGATTCCGGCGCTCACGCCGCCGGCCGCGCGAGGCAAAGGGGAACTCGCTTCCTCGGGACGACCGTTTCGCTTGCCGCGCGAGCGCCCAGGAGCGTGAGTCCGGCGCGTCGCGCTGAGCAAGGGAAGCGAAGACGATGACCACCCAGAAGACCTTCAAGCAGCGTGTCCGCGCGCGCTCCGATAAGACCGGCGAGTCGTACACTGCGGCGCGAGCACAGCTCATGCGCAAGGCCAATGCGGTCACGCCCACACCCGAGCCCGATTCGATGGAGCTGGCGGGCGTCTCCGACGACGCGATGCGGCAGGCCACCGGACGCACCATCGGCGCGTGGCTGGCCATCCTGGACGCGTGGGGCGCCCGCGATCGCAGGCACCCGGAGATCGCGCGCTGGCTCGTCAGCGAGCACGGCGTTCCGGGTTGGTGGGCGCAGAACGTGACCGTCGCCTACGAGCGCGCCCGTGGCATGCGAGCGAAGTACGAGACCGCCTCCGGCTTCGTCGCATCGGTCAGCCGCACGATCAACGCCCCGCCCGACCGCGTGCTCGCCGCAGCGACCGACGACACGGTTCGGGCCCTCTGGCTGCCCCATGCCGGTGTCACGCTGCGAGCAGCGACTCCGGGCAAGTCGGCCCGGTTCGACTGGACCGATCCGCCGTCTCGCGTCGTATTCGGGCTGACCGGCAAAGGCGAGGACAGGACGCTCGTCGGCGTGGCGCACGAAAAGCTGCCCGATGGCGACGCCGTGCAGGCCATGAAGGCGCTGTGGCGCGAACGCCTCGACGCTCTGAAGGAGCTGATCGAGTCGAGCTGACTCGTCGCCCGGCGTGGCTGACGCCGTACACTCGCTCGCATGCGCGTCGCGATCGGGTCCGACCACGCCGGGTTCCACCTCAAGGGCGAGCTGTGCATCCTGCTCGACGAGCTGCGCGTCGAGTACCGCGACTTCGGCACCTTCGGTACCCAGCCGGTCGACTACCCCGACTTCATCGCCCCGGTCGCGCGCGCCGTGGCGCGGGGCGAGTTCGAGCGTGGCATCGTGCTCGGCGGGAGCGGCACCGGCGAGGCGATCGTGGCCAACAAGGTGCGCGGGATCCGCTGTGTCGAGGCGGCCGATGAGGTGACCGCCCGCCTGGGCCGCGAGCACAACGACGCGAACGTGCTCAGCCTCGGCGCCCGGATCATCGGCACCGCGGTGGCGAGGGCCTGCGTCCGCGCTTTCCTCGACGCCGAATTCGCCGGCGGGCGCCATGTTCCGCGCATCGAGAAGATCGCGCGCATCGAGGCCGAGGAGGCGCGGGCCTGAGCCTGGCGCTGAGCCCGCACGACCGCGAGCTCCTCGACGGAACGCACGGCGACGGCGCGGCATTCGCGATGCGCCTGGTCGTCCGCGCGGCCGAGGTGACCGGCGCGGAGCGGCTCATCGACGTGACGGGGGCGCACGTCGACTCGTGCCTGTATCACGGCGAGGCGACGCTGGATTTCGTCCGCCGGCTGGTCGACGGCCGCGCCCATGTCCGAGTGCCGACCACGTTGAATGTCGGCGCCCTCGACCTGCTCCACCCGGAGCTCTACCGCGGCGACCCCGGCACCGCCGAGCGCGGGCGCCTGCTCATGGACCGATACCGCTCGCTCGGCGCGCGGGCCACCTTCACCTGCGCCCCCTACCAGCTCGCCGAGGCGCGCCCGTCGCTCGGCGAGCAGGTGGCGTGGGGCGAGTCCAACGCGATCGCCTTCTGCAACTCGGTGCTCGGGGCGCGCACAAACCGGTACGGCGACTTCCTCGACATCGCGGCCGCGATCACCGGACGAGTCCCCGATGCCGGCCTGCACCGCACCGAGGAGCGTCGCGCTCGGCTCGTCCTGCGGCTGGCGTCCGACGTACCGGCCGGCCTCCGGGATGCCGACGTTCTCTTCCCGGTCCTCGGGATCGTGCTCGGCCGGCGAGCCGGATCGACCGTGGCGGTCATCGACGGGCTCGCGCCCGGGCAGTCGGAGGATCGGCTCAAGGCGCTCGGCGCGGCGGCGGCCTCATCGGGCTCGGTGGCCATGTTCCACGTCGTGGGCTCAACCCCGGAGGCCCAGACCCTGGACGAGGCACTTCAGCATCGCGCACCCGAGCGGGTGGACCTGATCCGGCTGGGGGAGCTGCGTGCAGCCCGCGACGAGCTGACCGGCGCCGCCGGGGAGCGACTGGTCGCCGTCTCGCTCGGCACGCCGCACGCGTCGCTCGCGGAGCTGGAGCGGTATGCGGCCATGCTCGGCGAGCGCTCCGTCCATCCGGAGGTCGAATGCGTCGTGTCGACCGGACGCGACGTGATGGCGGCGGCCGCGGATCGCGGCATCGTCGAGCACCTGCGCGAGGCGGGCGTCGAGATCCTGGTCGACACATGCAGCTATGTCGCCCCGATCCTGCGCAATGCGGCCGGACCGGTCATGACCGACTCGGGCAAGTGGGCCTACTACGCCCCCGGAAACATCGGCGCATCGGTCGTCTTCGGCTCGGCGGCGGATTGCATCCGCTCGGCGGTGGCCGGCCACGTCGTGCGCGATCTCGGACCGTGGGGCGGCGCATGAGCGAAGTGCGCGGACTCGCGCTCGTCCTGGACGACGGGCTCAGCCTGTGGGGCGGGATGGACCCGGCAAGCGGCAGGATCATCGACGCCCACCATCCGCAGGTCGGTGCCTCCCTCGCCGGGAGGGTCGTGGTCATGCCGTCAGGACGAGGCTCGTCATCGTCCGCATCGGTCCTTGCCGAGGCGGCGCGGGCCGGGACCTCGCCCGCGGCGTTCCTGCTCGAGGAGCCCGACCTCATCCTGGCCATCGGCGCCGCCGTGGCCGAGGAGCTCTACGGGATCCTGGTGCCGGTGGTGGTGGTCGCAGCGGAGGTCAGGAAGGAGATCGAGGACGGGGCGCCGATCACGATCGGTGCCGACGGCACAGTTCGGTGGGTACACTGAGCCGCATGGACCTGTGGGCACCGCTCGAGACCGCTGACCCGGAGATCGCGCAGGTCGTGCGCGACGAGGAGGCGCGGACCCGCGCGCACCTCGAGCTGATCGCCTCCGAGAACTACCCGTCCCTCGCCGTGCTCCAGACGATGGGCACCGTCCTGACCAGTAAGTACGCCGAGGGCTACCCCGGGCGCCGCTACTACGGCGGCTGCGAGGTGGTCGACGTGGCGGAGAACCTAGCCCGCGACCGCGCGAAGGAGCTGTTCGGGGCCGAGCACGTCAACGTCCAGCCGC
>DASVEH010000433.1:0-3710 GCA_036380655.1 Candidatus Limnocylindria bacterium
GAGGGCCACGGCGGCACCTACCGCAAGGCCACCGATGACGACGACACCGAGGGCCACGGCGGCACCTACCGCAAGGCCACCGATGACGACGACACCGAGGGCCACGGCGGCACCTACCGCAAGGCCACCGATGACGACGACGACACCGAGGGTCACCTGAACATCCGGCGTTAGGCGACCTTCGTTGGTCGACCAGCAGACCGAAGCCGCGCTCGCCGCACTCGTTGCGGCAGCGCGGCGTTCTGCCGTCGGGCGCCGTCTCCAGGGGGACATCGAGACGCGCCTGCTGCAGAGCATCGTCGACGCGACGGTGCGGCTCTTCGATGCGGAGGCCGCGTCGATCGCGCTGTTCGAGCAGGACCCCGATCGGCTCGAGTTCCGCGTCGCAGCGGGAGAGCAGGGCGCCGGCGCCGTCGGGCTGACCGTTCCGCCCACGCAGGGCATCGCCGGCTTCGTGTACTCCACCGGGCAGGCGCTCGCGCTCTCCGACGTGGCGAACGATCCACGCTTCAATCGTGATGCCGCCGAGCAGACCGGCTATGTGCCGCGATCGATAGCGGCGGCGCCGCTCCTCGACGAGGAGGGCACGCTCGGCGTCCTCCAGGTGCTCGACAAGCGCGGCTCGCCCACCTTCTCGCTGCAGGACATGGAGCTCCTGGCCGTGTTCGCGGGGCAGGCGACCGTCGCGATCGGCGCGGCGCGGGTGCAGCGCGACACGGAGCGCCTCCTCCGCAGCGTGCTGGCCCAGATCGGCCCCGAGATGGCTGACGAGGAGGTCGAGGATCTCGTCGTCGCGGCCACGGCCGATCTCGACGTCGACGATGACGCACCCTTCTGGCGCCTCGTCGACCAGGTGGCGCGCCTGCGCTCGCTCACCGATCGTGAGACGGCGCTCCTGACCGACATCCTCGACGTCGTCGCCACGCACGCCGGGCGCGCCCGCCGACCACGAGCGGGGCGGTGACCGAAGAGCTTCCGGCATGGTCGGAGCCGTTCGCAAATCCCCGACGCGAGCTTCGCCGTAGCCTCCGGGTCCGGGGCGTAACGCGCGACTGGGCGTGGGGTGGCGCGACCGGCAAGGGCGTGCGCGTCGGAATCATCGACTCGGGGCTCGAGAACAGCCACCCGCTGCTCGCCGGCCGGGTCGTGGAGAACGTGACGGTCGAGCTGGGCAAGGAAGGCCCGGCCGTGGTGCCCGACGGACAGGTCGACATGTTCGGGCACGGGACCGCCTGCGGCGCGATCATCCTCGGGCTCGCGCCGGAGGTCGAGCTCATCTCGATCAGGGTCCTCGGCGCGGACCTGCGCGGCAAGGGGACCGCCTTCGCCGCCGGCCTGGAGTGGGCAATCGACCAGGGACTCGAGGTCTGCAACCTGAGCCTGTCGTCGAAGAGCGAGTCGCTCTACCCGGTCTTCCACGACCTGGCCGATCGGGCCTATTTCGGCGGCACGGCTCTCGTCAGCGCTGCGAACAACGTCCCCGCTCCCAGCTACCCGTCGCTCTTCTCATCGGTCTTCTCGGTGGCGGCCCACGCCGAGCCGGATCCCTGGCGCATCTACTACAACCCGGCCCCTCCGGTCGAGTTCGGTGCCTGGGGCGTCGACGTGCCGATCGCCTGGAAGGACGGCGGCAGCACGGTGGCCACCGGCAACAGCTTCGCGGCACCGCACCTGGCCGGCCTGGTGGCCTTGATCCTGTCCAAGCACCCGGGGCTGAGTCCCTTCGAGGTCAAGGCCATTCTCGCAAGCGTTGCCAACAACCCCGGCCGTCGGAGGCCACGGGATCCGGCGAGCTCCCGCAGGTGAGCATCGGTCGAACCTACCTGGAGCTGTTCAGGCGGAACCACGCCTTGGCGCGCCTCCTCGCCGGCGAGTTCATCTCCGGCATCGGCGACTGGCTGTACCTGGTTGCCGTGCTGGTGGTGGTGTACGCCGAGAGCAACTCGGCGGTCCTGCTCGGCATCGTCGGTGCGGCGCGCATCCTGCCCTACGTGCTGCTGTCGGTGCCCGCCGGGATCGTTGCCGACCGGTTCGATCGGCGCATGGTGCTGCTGGTCACCGACGTGGCTCGGGGCATCCTCATGCTCGTCCTGGTGGCGGCCGTCCTCGTCGACGTCCCGACCATCGTGATCGTCGCGCTCTCGATCCTGGCCGCCTGCTTCTCCACCTTCTTCGGCCCGGCCATCGCGGCGCTGCTGCCGATGCTCGTCGACGAGAGCGACCTGGGGCCCGCCAACAGCGCATGGGCCACGCTCGACAACGTGGCTTTCATCCTCGGCCCCGCCCTGGCTGGCATCCTGCTCGCCGGAGGGGGCCTCGAGTTCGCATTCCTGCTCAATGCGGTCTCGTTCGCCGTGGTGGCTGTCGTCCTGTGGCGACTTCCCGTCCCCAGGGCCGTTGCGCCTGTCGCCGAGGCCGGGGAGTCCGACGCACCCCCGCCGGCCGGCTGGCGCGAACTGGTCCGGCCTCTCGCCGGGCCGTTCATCCTGGACTCGGCGACCAGCATCGTCGGCGGCGGCGTCGGGGTGCTGACCGTGGTCATCGCCGTCGACGTCCTGAACGCGGGCGAGGCGGGGACGGGCTATCTCAACGCCGCGACCGGCGTGGGCGGAGTGGTGGCCGGCATCGCCGGTGGGGCGCTGCTCGCGCGCCGGCTGGGCGTGCCCCTGCTGCTCGGTGGCGTCGTCGGGGGGATCGGGCTGACGTGGCTGGCGTTGGCCGGTGACCTTCTCACGGCCATGGTTGCGATCGGCGTGGCGGTCGCGGGCCTGCTCTTGCTCGACGTCGTGAACACGACGCTCATCCAGCGGATCGTGCCGGACGAGCTGCGTGGCCGCGCCATGGGAGTCCTCCAGACCACCTCGGCCATCCTCTACTCGCTCGGTTCGCTGGTGATGCCGCTCGTAGCGAGCGCCTACGGCGTGCTTCCGGTGCTCATCGGATCGGCGGTGATCACGGTGGCTGGAGTTGTGCTCGCTCTCATGCTGTCATCCGGCCGCGCCGAGCCGGAGCCGCTGAGCCCCGAGCGCGCCCGGTTGCTCGAGCACCCGATCTTTGCCGGCCTGCCGACGGCGCGCCTGGAAGCGGCCGCACGGCAGCTGGTCGAGGTCCCGGTCGAGTCCGGCTCGGCCATCGTGCGGCAGGGCGACGCGGCCAACCGCTTCTACCTCATCGGGGAGGGGAGGATGGCCGTGACGCAGCGCGCGGAGGAGGGTGGCGCCGACGTCCACCTGCGCGACCTCGGTCCCGGCGACGTCTTCGGCGAGATCGGTCTGCTGCGTCGCTCGCCCCGCACGGCGACCGTGACGGCGACGACACCCGCGACCCTGCTCGCGCTCGAGGCGGAGGCGTTCCTGGACCTCGTCGGCTCGGGGCCGGGCCTCAGCACGCGGCTCCTAGACCTCTACCGCGGCGCCCTCACGCGATAGGTCGCGGCGGCCGCCGGACCGTCGAGGGTCTGCTCCGAGCTTCTCCGCTATCCCGCCAGGTCGCCGGTCAGCATGCGCCGGTACGAGTCGTAGCGCTCTTCGCTGACCGCTCCGGCGCCGACCGCCGCGCGCAGGCCGCAACGCGGCTCGTGCAGATGCGTGCAGTCGTTGAAGGCGCACTGTCCGAGATGGGGCCGGAACTCGGGAAAGCACCAGGCCAGCTCGGTCGGGGGGATCTGCCACAGCCCGAGCTCGCGGATGCCGGGGGTATCGGCCACGTAG
>DASVEH010000434.1:0-3971 GCA_036380655.1 Candidatus Limnocylindria bacterium
CCTGCGGAACCAGCTGCCCATAGGCGGCCAGGAGCAGCCCATCCGGAGCGAAGGCGCGCAGGCTGTCGGCGGCATCGCCCGAGCGAAGCCGATGTGGCGTGAGGACCGGGATCCCGTGCTCGCGAGCGTATGACGCGACCGGGGTCGCCCGCAGGTGGAGGCGGCGTCCGGCGGGTCGATCCGGCTGGCTGAGGACGATGAGCTCGTCGGCAACGCTGGCGACGCGGGAGAGCAGCGGAACCCCGAACGACCCCGTGCCGAGGAACGCGATGCGCCCGATGCCCCCCACTAGATACCGGCGGCCGCTTCCTCGGTGACCTGCTCGGCTGACTCGCTGACGCGGACGAGCTCTTCGAGGGACTCGAGGTGGTCGATGTAGAGGTGGCCGTTGAGGTGGTCGATCTCGTGCTGGAGCGCACGCGAGAACAGCTCGGATCCCTTGACCCGGAACTCCCTGCCATGCCGGTCGCGCGCCTTGACGGTCACCCGGTCGTGGCGCGCCACCTCGGCGACATAGCCCGGGATCGAGAGGCACCCCTCCCAGTCGAGCTGCTCTCCGGCGACCCGCACGATCTGCGGATTCACGAGCTCGGTGATCTTCTCGTCGACCTCGATGACCGCGACCTGGAGCGGGACACCGATCTGGTTGGCGGCCAGGCCCACACCCGGTGCGTCACGCATCGTCACCAGCATGTCGTCGAGCAGCCGATGCAGGCTCGCGTCGAAGGTCGAGACCTTCTTTGTCCGCTCGCGCAGGATCGGATTCTCTGCGGTGAGGATGGGTCGGATGGCCATGGCGGTGGGCATTGTACCGATTCACAGCAGCGACTCGGGATCGACGTCGATCGCGACGCCCGGCGGGACCCGCTCCAGCGCGGCGGCGCGCGTCTCCGTGTCGGGCGCGCGGATGACGACCTGCATCCGATAGCGGCCGGCGCGCCTCACGACGTACGACGGGAGCGGACCGAGCACCTCGGCGCCCGGCACGGCGACCGCCTCCGCGGCCTGCCGGCCGCGCTGCTCGGCGCGCGCCCGGTCCGCATCGGCCACGAGCAAGCGGGCGATGACGCTGAACGGGGGGTAGCCGAGCAGCCGGCGTCGCAGGAGCTCTTCGTCGGCAAAGCCGTCCACGTCGAGCGCTGCCGCACTGCGCACCGCGTAGTGTGCCGGCGCGTACGTCTGCAGGATGACCCGACCCGGCGCCGGCCCGCGCCCTGCCCGGCCGGCCACCTGCGCGAGCAGCTGGAAGGTGCGCTCGGCGGCCCGATAGTCGGGGAGATTCAGCGTCACGTCGGCGGCGATCACCCCCGCCAGGGTGACCGACGGCAGGTCAAGGCCCTTTGCCGCCAGCTGCGTCCCGACCAAAACGTCGGTGCGCCCCTCGCGAAAGTCGTCGTAGATGGTCTCGAAGCCGCGCCGCGCGCTCAGCGCGTCCGAGTCGAGCCGGCCGATGCGCAGGCCCGGGAAGCGCGTTCGCAGCTCGGCCTCGACCCGCTGGGTACCGGCGCCGAAGTACCTGATCCGACCGCTGCCGCATGCCGGACATCGCTCGGCCGGGGCAGCCGTCCGGCCACAGTGATGGCAGCGCAGGCTGCCGCCGTCGAGGTGATAGACGAACGGCAGCTCGCAGTCCGGGCAGCGGAGGCTCTCCCCGCAGTCACGGCACAGGATGAAGGTGGCCGCGCCGCGCCGATTGAGCAGCAGGACGGCCTGCTCGCTCCCCCGCCGGAGCGCGCCGAGGCCATCGGCCAGGGCCGTCGAGAAGATCGACCGGTTGCCGCCGGCCAGCTCCGCGCGCAGGTCGGCGACCTCGATGTCGGGCGTGCGCCCCACCCGGCGCTCGACCAGCTGCGCCCGCTCGGCATGGCCACCCCGCACGCGTGCCAGCGTCACGAGGTCCGGAGTGGCGCTGCCGAGGACGACCCTGGCGCCGGTGATCGAGGCCCGCCGCCGCGCCACCCAGCGCGCGTCATATCGGGGCGTGCGATCCGACTTGTAGCCGCCGTCGTGCTCCTCGTCGACGATGATGAGCTCGAGCCGCGGCATCGGCGCGAAGGCGGCGGTCCGCGTCCCGATCACGACGCGTACATCACCGCGCACGATCCGCCACCACTCGTCGTGTCGCTCGCCGGCCGACAACCCGGAGTGGAGCACGGCGAGCTCGGCTCCGATTAACGCGCGCAGCCGGTCGCCGAGCTGCGGCACCAGGCTCATCTCGGGCACCGTGACGATCGCGTCGCCGCCCCCCTTCACGACCTCGAGCGTCGCCGCCAGGTAGACGTCGGTCTTGCCGGATGCGGCGACTCCCTGGAGGAGGAGCTCGCCGCCGGGATCGAGCGCGCCGAGCGCCGCCAACGCCGCGAGCTGCTCGTCCGCCAGGTCATGTCGCAGGTCGGGGATCTCGGCGCGGTGGGCCAGCGGGCTGCGCTCGACGACCCGCCAGTCCAGCTCCGCCCGTCCGAGCGCAACGAGCCGACGGGCAGGAGCGAGGAGCGCGGCCGCGTCCATCTCGAGGTCTTCGGCCAGCTCCGGCAGCGTGCGCTCCTCCCCGCCGAGGCTGTCGAGCAGGGCACGCTGGACCGGAGCCCGTCGCGGCGGCTCTGCGTCGCCCGGCAGCGGACGCAGCACGCGGATGCGGCGCGGGTGCACCTCCGCTGAACGCAGGGACCACTCGGACCGAACGGCACCCGAGCGCCGCAGGAGCTCCAACCAGGTGTCGCGTCCGCGACGCGGCGCGAATCGAAGCAGGGTCGCGTCGGCGATCCGGCCGTGCGCGTCGGCTGCCTGCGCGAGCCCGGCCGGCAGGTCATCGGGCACGATCACCTGCCAGCGCCGGACGAGGCGCGACTCGAGGCCGGGCGGCAGCATCGCGGCCAGGGTGGTTCCGATCGGCGCCCGATAGTAGGCGGCGATCTCCTCCGCCAGCTCCAGCAAATCGAGGGTCAGCATCGGAGCCGACACCACCGCCTCGATCGGCTTCAGGTCGGATCCGGAAGCATCGGCATCGGGCCCCAATGCGTAGCCGAGGGCCAGCCGCCGGCCGTAGGGAACCAGCAGGAGCGAGCCGGGGGCGGGAACCTCCACTCCGTCCGGGACGAGGTAGCTGAACGTTCGTTCGGGGCGGTCGGCTAGGGCATCGACCGCCACGCGCAACGCGCGGCCGCGCGCCGTCACCGCACGAGCCTCAGACCCGTGGGCGGCGCGGCGGCTCGCGTCGGGCTTCGGCCTGGATGATCTCCCAGATCTGCTCTGCGGCCTCTTCGGGGTGGTTCGTCTCGTTCACGACCACGTGGTCGTAGTCGTCGGTGTCGGCCATCCAGTGCTCGGCGTCGCGACGCCGGCGTGCCAGCGACTCGGCCGACTCGCTCCCCCGCCCTCGAAGACGCTGCGCCAGGTCCTCCATCGTGGGCGGCTTCACGAATACGAGCAGCGCGTCGGGGACCGTGGCGCGCACCTGACGGGCGCCCTGTGGATCGATGGTCAGGATCGCATCGCGCCCCGCGGCCAGGATGCCGCGCACCTGGTCGATCGGCGTCCCGTACAGGTTGCCGTGCACCTCCGCCCACTCGAGCAGCCCGCCTGCGTCGCGGAGGTCGACGAAATCCTGCCGGTCCAGGAAGTGGTAATGGACGCCTTGAACTTCATCGTCCCGCCGCGGGCGCGTGGTGGCAGTGACGATCGGCACGACCTGCGGATGCCTGCGTGCCAGCTCGGCCACGATGGTGCTCTTCCCGACCCCCGAAGGGCCCGAGACCACCACGAGCATCGGGTTCGGGAACGTCATCCGCTTCTGCGGATCGCTCACCGGCTCGTCGTCCGTCACGTCTCGTCCTCGACATGGGCGCCGACCCCCTCCGGAAGGCGCCCGCTGGCGGCCGTGACGCCCGAGGTCTCGAGGCAGCCCGCCAGCTCGGGCGGCAACTCGCTCCATGCGCGCAGACGGCGTCCGTCCGAGGGCCGCTCGAGGCCGA
>DASVEH010000435.1:0-9367 GCA_036380655.1 Candidatus Limnocylindria bacterium
CCGCCGCCGAGGTCGCGAACGGCGAGCACGATGGCGAGTTCCCGATCGACGTCTTCCAGACCGGCTCGGGGACGAGCAGCAACATGAACATGAACGAGGTGCTCGCGACGTTGGCCGGCGAGTCCCTCGGCCGCACCGTCCATCCCAACGACGATGTGAACCACCCGATGTCGTCGAACGACATGTTTCCCGCCTCGATCCACATCGCCGCCACCGCGGGCGTGGTCCGCGACCTCGTTCCGGCGCTGGAGCACCTGGCGGCTTCGCTCGAGAGGAAGCGCGACGAGTTCGCCGATGTCGTCAAGGCCGGCCGGACGCACCTCATGGACGCGACGCCGGTCACGCTGGGCCAGGAGTTCGGCGGCTATGCCGCCCAGGTGACCAACGGCGTCGAGCGCCTGGTGGCGACGCTGCCGCGCGTCGCCGAGCTTCCCCTTGGTGGCACGGCAGTCGGAACGGGCATCAACTCGCCACCGGGCTTTGGCGGCCGCGTGATCGCCGAGGTCGCGGCCACCACCGGCCTTCCCCTGACCGAGGCGCGCGATCACTTCGAGGCCCAGGGCGCCCGCGACGGTCTGGTGGAGCTGTCGGGGCAGCTCCGAACGATCGCGGTGAGCTTGACGAAGGTCGCCAACGACCTGCGCTGGATGGGCTCCGGCCCGCGGGCCGGCCTCGGCGAGATCAACCTGCCCGACCTTCAGCCGGGCAGCAGCATCATGCCCGGCAAGGTGAACCCGGTGCTGCCCGAGGCGACGCTCATGGTCTGCGCGCAGGTCATCGGCAACGATGCCGCGATCGCGTGGGGCGGGGCGGCCGGGAACTTCGAGCTGAACGTCATGCTGCCCGTGCTCGGACGGAACATTCTCGAATCGATCCGCCTCCTCGCCAACGTGACCCGCCTGCTCGCGGACCGATGCATCGATGGCATCACCGCCAACAGGGACCGCCTGCGGGAGTTCGCCGAGAGCTCTCCGGCCATCGTCACGCCGCTCAACCGGAGCCTCGGATACGAGGAGTCGGCCAGCATCGCCAAGCAGGCGCTCGCCGAGCACAAGACGATCCGCCAGGTGGTGATCGAACGCGGCCACGTCGCGGCGGGCCGCCTGACCGAGGCCGAGCTCGACGAGGCGCTCGACGTCATGCGCATGACGCGCCCCTGAGGGTCAATCCCCGCGGTCGGCGCCGGGCTCGGGAAGCCATGCGAACTCGAGCGGCGAGCGGGTGCCATCCTCCGACGATCCGCTGCGAGAATGGAGCCAGACGAGCAGGTCGCCGGCCAGGTGCGGTCGCATGATGCTGTCGACGCCGTTGTCGTAGCTCACGATGGTCCGGCTGGCGCTGCGGTCGAGGTCATGCACCGCGAAGGTGAACGAATCCGCCGCCCACATCGCCACGAAGCGGCCACCGCCCGAGGGATAGTTCACGTACTCCTGTGGGCCCGTGCGCAGCGGCGAGATCGCCCCGTCCTCGAACGAGTATCGGAAGAGCCGGCCCCAGTTGAACATGGCGAAGCCCGCATCGGGCTCCTTCCAGATGACGCCCTGCTCGGTCAGAACGGGCATGGTGGCGTTGCCCGACGTGTCGAGCTGGACGGCGGCGGGTGAACCGGGGACGAGATCCATCAGCATCACGTGGCGGACGTCCTCGACGGGGTCGGCGCCGACCTCCACGTCCACGTAGGCCAGCTGATCGGCGCGGAGGGACGGCAGCCAATAGGCTCGGGTCGCGGCGTCCGCCTCGGCCAGGATGCGCGGCTCCCAGGTCGGTGCCTCGGCGAGCCAGAGGCGCGTCACCGCGGCTCCCGACGCTCCACGGCCGAACGAGGTCCAGGCCACGCGGCCGGCATCCACGTCGAACGAAGGAATCAGGCTCGGTATGTGCTCGTCGCCGGGGTGGGCGTCGAGCAGCATCGGCTCTCCTCCCGGTTCGGTGAGGAGCCACAGGTTCCACCACCGCTCGCCGAGCGAGCTCATCTCGGCGAAGGCCCATACGTCGGTGTCGCCGGCGATCTTTGCCAGCTGGCGGTCTCGGTCGGGGTTGCGCCACAGAAGCTCCGGTTCGGGGGCGCCGGGGACGTAGCGCCAGAGATCGGGCGCGCCGTCGCCCACCGGGCCGTCGAGCACGCCCGACGAGTAGATGACGGCGTAGCTGTCGCTGGCAAAGTCGAGCATCGGCCACAGCCAGTCAGGGTCCAGCTGTCCAATGTCCAGCTCGAGGTGGTTCGGGCTGAGCGAGGCGGCCGGTGGCGGCTCCGCGGAGGGAGCCACCAGGACCGATGCGCTGGCGCTCGGCGTGGTGCCGGGCGAGCCGGCCGGGGAGGAGGGCGTGGGGGTGGCGGCCGTACAGGCCACCACCCCTCCGGCCAGCAGTGCGGCGAGTGCCGCCTGCCGCGACCGATTCACCAGACGATCCGCCGAGTGTGCTCGCCGACCAGCGCCGCGATGTCGCGCGTCGGATCCCAGAACTTGCCGGTGCTTCCGCCCTCGTCCTTCGACGAGTCGGTGTAGTAGATCCGGGCGAAGGTGGTGCCCGTGTAGTTCCCGTACCACCCGTAGGCCGCGATCCAGTGGCCGACCGACACGACCGGCTTCGGCCAGCTGATCAGGTAGTAGTCCGAGTTCGGGTCGTGCGGCTTCACGGGAATCGCGAGCGGCATCTTCGAGTTGCTCACGTTGCTTCGCACGTAGCCCTGGAGCTCGTCGCCCGTGTGGCCGTCGCCGTCGCGGTCACGCACGTCGAGCACGACCCAATCCCAATCGGCCGGCCGGCGCGGCGATCCCGCCGTGCCGATCTCCAGGCCATCCTCGAGGTAGGGTGCGCTGGTGCCGCCGTTGGCATCGGTCTGCATCCAGTCCGCGATCCTGGCCTGCGTGTACTTGTTCAGGCCCGCTCCCATGGCCCAGCTGTAGTTGGCGATCACCTGGCCGGTGGCGGGGCCGCAGTAGTGGGCCTTCGTCTGGTCGCGGGCCTCGACGGAGAGGTATCCCTGCGGCACCGTGCAGGAGTCGGTCGTGGCCTGCGTACCGGATCCGGTGGGGCTCGGGCACGACAGGGTCGCGAGGTCCAGGCCCTGGCGGGCGATCGACGCGAGGTAGGCGTCGGACGCTGCGACCTTGGCCTCCGCCGCGGTCACCTCCTCGGGCGTCAGCGGTCGTTCGGCCGGGGCCTCGGCCGGCGGCCTGCTCGACCGGGCCGCGGATACCGGCCCGCCCAGCACCGCGCTGAGCATCAGCCCGCCGGCAATGGCGAGGGCGATCCGTCTCGTGAACATAGGGGCAGCCTCCTGTTCGGTAGAGGCGAGCCGGCGTTCTCGAGGCGTTCGATGGCGTGGCGATCATCATGCCCGATAGTCTCTTCACGGCCGCTTATTGGCCGCTTACTGCGGACCACGGAGCACGGAGCATGGGCACATGAGAACGCCGGCTCGCTTCCGAGCCGGCGTCCCCGAGTCGTCATGCCGGGGTGCCACTACTTCAGCCCCGTTATCGTTGGATTACAGGAACCCGACACGACGGTTCTTCAATTGTGCCTCGAGGATGCGCTCCGCTCGGCCGTGCCGGAAGGGTCGAATGTCCCGGCCCTCCCGGGCAACCGCGGGATCGGTCGCCCGGCGATAGAATCGAGCCGAGAATCGAGCCGCGCGCGAGGCCTCGCGCCCCTAGGAGATCCAACCCCCGTGACCAAGACGTACCAGAACCTGATCGGCGCCGACTGGAAGGCCGCCGATTCGGGCGCAACGTTCACCAGCGTCAGCCCGGCAAACCACGAGGACGTGATCGGGGAGTTCGCCGCGTCGGGCGCAGCCGACGTGGATGCCGCGGTGGCCGCCGCCAGCCGCGCCTTCCCCGCGTGGAGCGCGATGCCGGCACCGAAGCGCGGGGAGATCCTCTTCCGCATCGCGCGGCTGCTGGCCGAGCACAAGGAGGAGCTGAGCCGCCTCATGACGCGCGAGATGGGCAAGGTGCTGCCCGAGGCGCGCGGTGACGTGCAGGAGGCGATCGACGTCGCCTACTACATGGCGGGGGAGGGCCGGAGGCTGTTCGGACAGACGGTGCCGTCCGAGATGCCCGACAAGTTCGCGATGGCCCTCCGGCGCCCGATCGGCGTGGTGGGCATCATCACGCCGTGGAACTTCCCGGTCGCCATCCCGGCGTGGAAGCTCTTCCCGGCGCTGATCTGCGGCAACACGGCGGTCATCAAGCCCGCCTCGGACACGCCCGGCTGCCTCGTGCGTTTCGTCGAGCTGCTCGTGGAGGGCGGCCTGCCCGAGGGCGTCGTCAACGTGGTGACCGGATCGGGCAGCGAGGTCGGCAACCCGCTCGTCGACCATCCCGACGTGCGGGTCATCAGTTTCACCGGGCACACCGACACGGGCGTCGAGATCAGCACCCGGGCGGCGAAGACCCTCAAGCGGGTGAGCCTCGAGCTGGGCGGCAAGAACCCGATCGTGATCTGGGAGGATGCCGACCTCGACCTCGCCCTGGACTCTGTGGTCTGGTCATCCTTCGGCACGAGTGGGCAGCGCTGCACGGCGGCCTCCCGGCTCATCGTCCACCGCGGCATCCACGACGACTTCGTGCATCGGCTCCAGCAGCGCGTCGCGAAACTCGTGCTCGGCGACGGGCTGGACGAGAAGACCGATGTCGGCCCAGTCATCAACGACTCGGCGGTCGAGCGGATCGCCTCCTACGCCGCCATCGGCCGTGACGAGGCGGATCTCGTCATCGGCGGCGAACCGGCTCGCGACGGCGCGCTCGGCAAGGGCTCCTTCTTCCAGCCGACCATCTTCACCGAGGTCAAGCCCGACGCGCGCATCGCCCAGGAGGAGATCTTCGGCCCGGTCGCATCGGTCATCCCGGTCGATGACTGGGACGAAACGGTGCGAATCGTGAACAGCGTGAAGTACGGCCTGTCGACCTCGCTCTTCACCCGCGACATCAACCTCGCCTTCCGCTCGATCCGTGACTTCGACTCCGGGCTCGGGTACGTGAACCACGGCACCATCGGCGCCGAGGCGCACCTTCCGTTCGGCGGCACGAAGGCGACCGGCAACGGTCACCGGGAGGTGGGTCAGGCAGCGCTCGACTTCTTCAGCGAGTGGAAGAGCGTCTACATCGACTACTCGGGCAAGCTGCAGCGCGCCCAGATCGACACGACCTTCGTCGACCAGGACTGAGCCAATCCCGCCGGGGCCGATCCCAGCCCTGTCGCGTTCCGACTCCCGGCCTCCTTGCCGGCCTGACGCCGGCGTGCCAGCATGCCGCCGATGATGCTCCCGTATTTTCCGCTCCACACGGTCGTCTTCCCGCACCTGCCGCTGCCGGTGCACGTCTTCGAGGAGCGCTACCGGGCGATGGCCACGGATCTCATGGCCGACGGCTCGCCGTACGCCGGCCGTTTCGTGGTCTCGATGATCGTCGACGGGCCGGAGGTCGGTGGCGATGCGACCACGCGACCGATCGGCACGATCTGCGAGGTCCGCACCGCGGAGCAGTTCCCCGACGGCCGGTGGGTGCTGCTGGCCGTCGGGATCGGGCGCGCGCGGCTCGGTTCGATCGACCGGTCGGGAGCCTATGCGGTCATCGAGGTCGACCCGGTGGACGAGCCGCTCGGATCCGACGCGACCGCGCTGCTCGCTCCGGCGCAGCGGGCGCTCGACGCGTACCTGGCGACGGTGAAACGATTCGTGGTGCGCACTGCGTCAGTGGGTGACGAATCGCAGGAGTCCACCGACGTGGCCAGTTCCCTCGACCAGGTCCTGAAGCCGATTCGGCTGCCGGACGACCCGGTGGCCGCGAGCTATGCCATCGGAGGCGTTCTCCAGATCGAGCTCAGCCGGAAGCAGCAGCTCCTCGAGCTGCCGGACGCGGCGACGCGCCTGCGGGCCGAGATGGATCTCCTGCGCCGAGAGTCCCGGCTCCTCGACGACGGCGCCCTGCCGCCGGTCCAGGCATCCGACATCGACTACAACCCGAACTAGGCCGATGCGTCACCCGAGCCGCGCGACGGTCCTGCTCTTCCTGCTCGTCATGCTGGCGGCCTGCACGTCACCCGCCGCCAGCCCGGCGTCATCGACCCCCGCGATGACCGCGACGCCGACGCCGAGCTCGACACCATCGGCCTCGCCGTCAGCCACCCCGCTGGAAAGCGAATCGGCTCCGCCCTCGACCGATCCGACCGCATCGGAGCAGCCCGGGACGACCTACACGGTGCGGGCCGGCGACTCCCTTGCCGCCATCGCGCGTGCCTACGGCACGACAACCCAGCAGCTGCAGGCCTGGAATTCGACGAGATATCCCTCGCTGGCCGACAACCCGAACGTCATCGAGCCAGGCTGGGAGCTCATGGTGAGCGGCGACCCGGACGTGACGCCGCGACCGACCGTGGCGCCGACCCAGGCGCCGACCCAGGCGCCCGCCACGCCGAAGCCGACCACGCCACCGTCGAGCGGCTCGGGCTGCACGGCCGGCAATCGGGTCGCTGCCGGTTCGGCGCAGACCTTCCGGACCATCCCGAACGCCGGCCCCGGCGTGGCGCTCACCTTCGACATGGGCGGCCGCATGGATCCGGCGGTGGACATCATGAACTTCCTCGTCGCGAACCGCGTGTGCGCCACGATCTTCGCCACCGGCGTCATGAGCCAGACGGCGCAGGGTCAGCAGGTGATGGCGATCATCAAGGCCCACCCCGAGCTGTTCGAGATCGCCAACCACACGATGTATCACTGCGACCTCGTTCGAGGCGGCGGCGGCTCGCCCTCGACCGCACCCTGCGCCGGCTCATTCGACGCCGATCGGATCCGCGGGGAGCTCGCCGACGCCGAGGCTATCCTGCGCGCGGGCACCGGCCAGGACCCGCGGCCGTACTGGCGCCCGCCGTACGGGTCGATCAGCGATGCGGTCATCAGCGCCGCCGCTTCCGCCGGCTATACGAAGACGTTCATGTGGGACATCGACACGATCGACTGGAAGCCGATCGCCGACGGCGGCCCGACCGCCGAGCAGATCGCGGCGAAGGTCGTCGGCAACTCGGTGAACGGCTCGAACGTCCTCTTCCACCTCGGCGGCTACGAGACCCTCGACTCGCTGCGCCTCATCGTTCCCGGACTGCGGGACCGCGGTTTCACCATCACGAGCCTGTCGGACCTTCTGAACTAGGCGCTCTGTCGCGCCTCACGCAGCGATACGTCGCTGGTTCGACGCCTTGCTGCGCCTGGGGTTACGCCTCGCCGATGTATCGGTGACTGCAGCGCCTGGCCAACCCCAAAGACTTCCTCGGGCGCGCGGTTCACTCAGCTATCGGAGAAACGACGCCTGGAACCAGCCCCGGGCGTCATTTCGCCGACCTATTGAAGGATGAAGCGGCCGGACGCTCCTCACCCCGTTTCCGCCATGCCATTCTCCGGAGAACCGGCGGCCGCGACCGCCTCCCCGAAGATCCGGACGGCAGTGTCCACCGCATCGGCATCGACGATGAGCGGCGGAGAGAAGCGCAGCGAGGACTCGCCGCATTCCAGCGTGAGCAGCCCGCGCCGGAAGGCCGCCTCCTGGACCGCCTCCGCCACGTCGTGGGAGTCGAATTCGACGCCGAGCATGAGGCCGGCACCGCGGATGTCCCGCACGGCGTCGACACCGGCCGCCGCCCGCTCGAGCCCGGCCCGGAGCCGCGAACCCATGGCCGCCGCGTTGGCAAGCCCTTCGGACTCGATGATCTCGAGCGTCGCCAGGCCGGCGGCCGCACAGATCGGGTTCCCGGCGAAGGTCGAGCCATGGGCGCCGGGCGGCCAGGTCCAGACCGACTCGCGTGCGATGAAGGCGCCGATCGGCATTCCCGACGCGATGCCCTTCGCGGTGAGGACGATGTCCGGCTCGACGCCCATCTGCTCGATCGCCCACCACGATCCGGTGCGTCCCATGCCGGATTGGATCTCATCGGCGATGAGGAGGATGCCGTACTCGTCGCAGATCTGGCGCAGGCCTTCCATGAAGGCCTTCGGCGCGGGGAAGTAGCCGCCCTCACCCTGGATCGGCTCGACCACGATGGCCGCCACGTCCGAGGGGGAGATCTGCCGCCCGAAGATCGTGCCCCGCAGGTGAGCGAGCTCGGCCGATCCGTCGCCGCCGGAGCGTTCGCGCCAGGCGCGGACGCGCGGGAACGGCGCGTGGTGGACCATCGGGATCAGCGGACCGAAGCCGGCACGCTGCTTGACCTTCGAGTTCGTCAGGCTCAGGGCGCCCATCGTGCGCCCGTGGAAGGCGCCCTCGAAGGCGATGATGCCGGGCCGATGCGTGTGATAGCGAGCGAGCTTGATGGCCCCCTCGACCGCCTCGGTGCCCGAGTTGGTGAGGAAGACGCGTGCCTTCTCCTCGAACGGCGCGATGGCTGCGAGGCGCTCCATGAACTCGGTGTAGCGCGGCTCGTAGAAGTCGGTCGCCGCGATGTGGATCAGCCGATCCGCCTGCTCCTTGATGGCGGCAACCACGCTGGGATGCGAATGGCCCGTCGAGCAGACGGCGATTCCGGCCGCGAAGTCGAGGAATCGGTTGCCGTCGACATCGGTGACGACCATTCCGGCGCCGGACTCCGCGACGAGCGGATAGGCCCGCGTCAGAGATGGCGATGCGACGGCCTCGTCGCGGGCGATGAGCTGACGAGCCCTCGGTCCGGGGAGCTCGGTCACGATGTGGGGCGCCGGCTCGGGCGCAGCCGCATGCGAGGGGGTGGCTTGCATGGTGGTCATGAAGTGGTAGCACTCCGGGTTCGGAGCGGCGCGTCCTGCCCGCGCACCTTGGCTAGTCCGCTGCATCCTAGCAGGGCAGCGCGCGCCTGCTAACCCCGGTGGCTCAGCGAATGGTGGGGCGTCGGGACCGCTCTCCGGCGATCGCCCACAGGCTGGCGCCGAGTCCCACGGCCGCGGCAGCGAACAGCGGACCGCCCCCGAACGCATTGGCCCACGCCAGGGCCGCGAGCGCGATGCCGCTGCCGATGGCGGACATGAAGATCACGTGTCCCGGATCACCGCGCACTCGGCCGGAGAGGAAGGCGACGATGACGCCGGTGACGAACCCTGCCAATGCCAGGGGACTGAAGATGATGTCGAGGGGGATCACGCGCGCACAGTCTCGCCGATGAGGCCGGGGCCCGCATAGATCATCCCGCTCCACAGCTGGACGAGGTCTGCACCGGCAGCGAGCGCCGCTCGCGCATCGGCGCCGGATCCGATCCCGCCGGACGCGACGATCGCCAGCGCCGAGCGGGCCGCGCGCCGGACCGCCGTCTCGGTCCGCTCGCGGAGCGGTCGACCGGAGAGGCCGCCCTCCTCGCCGGCGCGGGAGCTGCGCAGGCCTGACCGTCGTGTGGTCGTGTT
>DASVEH010000436.1:0-3968 GCA_036380655.1 Candidatus Limnocylindria bacterium
GCGAGCCCGGCATTCTCGACGGCCTGGACGAGCTTGCAGACCTCGGCTGCGACGAGGTGACCGCCATCGTCATGAGCCCGCCGTACTCGGAGCGGCTCATGGCCGGCTACCGTCGAGCGCTCGACGAGGCCAGCCTCGCGCTGGGGCGGAGCGCTCCCCGGGTGAAGCTGGCACCGGCGTGGTACCGGGAGCCCGGGTTCATCGAGGCGATCGCCGAGCGCGTTCGGGAAGGTCTCGCCTCCCTACCGGCCGCCACGCCGGTGCTGCTCACCGCCCACTCCCTCCCCCGCCGCGTGGCGGACGCCGAACCGGGCTACCTCGAGCAGCTTCGCGAGACGGCGGAGGCCGTCGCCGATGCGTCCGGTCTGCCGGACGAGCGCTGGCACTTCTGCTGGCAGTCGGCCGGACACGAGCCGGGCGAGTGGATGAAACCGGACTTCACCGATCTGCTGCCGCAGCTGCGCGACGCCGGCCACTCCGCCGTGCTCGTCGCGCCGATCCAGTTCCTGGCCGACCACCTGGAGATCCTGTACGACATCGACATCGGCGCACGCGAGCAGGCCGAGGAGGTCGGCATGGCATTCGCGCGCATCGAGTCGCTCAACGTGTCGCCGACGTTCATCGGCGCGTTGGCGGCCATCGCGCGTGGGGCCATCACCGCGCCGCAGTGACTCGCTGCGGGCGTGAAGCGATCGACTAGGGTGGAGGCATGCAACGCGTTGAACGCCGTGCCGTCATCGGCGCACCCCCGTCGGAAGTCTTTGCCTACCTCTCCGACCTGAACAACCTGGCCGACTGGCAGAGCGGCGTGGTCGAGGCGCGGCTGACCTCCGATGGCGAGATGGGCGTCGGGACCACGGCCATCGTCGCGCGCGAGCTGATGGGCCAGCGCATGGAGGCGCCGCTGACGGTCACCGACTACGACCCGCCCCGGCGCCTCGCCATCGGCAGCGAGGTGAGCGGGGTGAGGGCCAACGCCACCCTGGACCTGGCCCCCGTCGCCGATGGCGAGGCCACGGACCTCGCCTTCGCGATGGAGATCCGTGGCTCGCTGCTGACCGGCTTCATGGAGCCGATGATCGCCTCCGCGGCCGGCGGCGACATCGACGCCAGCCTCCAGCGGCTCCAGGCGCGATTCAGCGCCGGCTGACCGCTTTCAGGCCGCGTGACGCGCGGCGTTGGCCCTGATCGCGTCGTGGAGGTACTGCGCCAGCCCCGGGGCGATCTTCTCGTAGGTCGCGGTGAAGCGCGGATCGGCGAGGTACATCTCGGCCAGGCCGACGTGCATCTCGTACGAGCATTCGTAGAACGCGTCGTCGATCTGGCGCCGATGCGCCTCGGCGCCGGCCATCGCCTCCGCGCTGTCGGAGGGCCTGCCGGAGCTCATGGCGCCGACGACCTGCTCGATCACCGCCTGGCCCTCGGCCTTGATGCGCTCCCAGTCCGCCTTCGTGTAGCGCGCCACGCGGCGGCGTGACTCCCGGTACGCATCGGTGTCGCCCCAGCGCTCCTCGACCTCGGCGGCGTATTCCTCCGGGTCGTGATCGCCGAAGACCTCAAAGCGCTCCTCCGGCGTGAGTGAGATTCCCATGGTTCGTGCCTCCATTGCCTTCTCGACGGCGGCAGCCATGCGCTTGAGCCTCCCGATCCGGTCGAGCAGCATGGCGTGCTGCCGCCGGAGGTGGCCGATCGCATCGGCGTCGCCATCGGTGATGACGGTCCTGATCTCGTCCAGGCCGAACCCGAGCTCGCGGTAGAACAGGATGCGCTGCAGCCTGTCGAGATCGACGTCCGCGTAGCGCCGATAGCCGGCTGCGGACCGGCCGCTGGCCTTCAGCAGCCCGATCTCGTCGTAGTGGTGCAACGTCCGCACGGTCACGCCCGCCAGCCGGGCAACCGCGCCGACCGTGTGGCTCCTCGGTTCGTCCATCGGCACGACCATAGACCCTCACGTTACGTCAGGGTCAACCCTTCATGTTGGCTCGACGTTCCCGGTGCTCCCGTCGACCGTGACGCGCATGCCAGTTCGCAGGCGAGCGGTCGCGTCGCCACAGCCCACCACCGCCGGTATGCCGTACTCGCGCGCAATGATCGAGGCGTGCGAGGCCGCGCTCCCGACGTCGGTCACAACGGCGGCGGCCCGGACGAAGAGCGGCGTCCACGCGGGCGCCGTCAGCGGGGCCACCAGGATCTCGCCGGGCTGAAGCTCGGCGAACTCGTCGGGTCCGCGGATCACGCGCACCGGGCCGCTCGCCCGGCCTGCCGACGCCGGAACGCCCGACACGAGCGCATCCTCCGAGGGACGGGCACCGATGAGCCCGGGGAAGCTGTCCCACAGCCGTTGGAGCATCGGGTTCACGCGGCCGACGAGCGGAGGGGGCACGAGGCGCGCCTGCTCCGCCCGAAGGGACCGGCGGGCCGGCACGTCCACGGACGGCGTCGGCAGCCCGCCGTCGAGGGCCGTGACGGCCTCGTCGCGGGTGAGGAAGAAGACGTCGTCGGGCTCGGCAATCGAACCACGATCGGCAAGCGCCTCGCCGATTCGCAGGACCGCCCGTCGCATGACCGGCCACGCGATCGTGAACTCCTTGGTCTGCTCTTCCCGAATCGGGACGATGTGCTGGGCGTCTGCAAGCAGGCGCCGGAAGGCTCGCAACCTGCGTGGCGACGAGGCCAGTGCCGCGAACGCCTCGGCCTCCGCCGCCTGCCTCGCCTCGACCACGCGACGATGCGTCTCGGCCTGTGCCGTCGCAGGTGCCTCGACCGGCAGCGGGACATGCCACCAATCCAGCGACACGATCGCGGGATGCTGCTCCCCCTCGACCGGCGGTGCGAATCCCGACAGGAGCGAAAGGTGGCTGGCGCCGACGGAGCCCGCAAGGTGGCGGCGATGGAATTGCGCGAGGTTCATCTCCAGCTTGTAGCCCGCACCGCTGAGCGCGGCGATCGAGGTGAAGTACTCGCCGGCAAGCCCGGCAAGCTCATCGATGAGCGCCGGCAGCTCTTGGACCGGCAGGGTCTCGACGCGCGCATCGGCATCGGCGACTGCCGCGCGGTAGCGCGGCTGGAGGTCGTCGCGCCACATGCGCTCGGTGACGGGAACGCTGTGGCGCACCGTGGGGGGAATGATCCCGGCGATGTGGCGCGGGTGGCGAACGAGGCCCACCAGCATCCCGGGGAGGCTGCGCAGGAAGGCGCGCCCCGAGATGAAGTTGATCGAATAGAAGTACCAGCCGTTGACCACGACGTGGTATGGCCTCGGTGCGATCTGGCCGATCAGCTCGCGGAAGAGCGCGTGCATGCGGTCCTCCATGGCGGTCAGCAGCCAGGTCTCGAAGAGCGGGGTGACCGGCTCGCCGATCCACTCGCCGAATCGGAGCATCCTGGTGTACCCGCCGGGCGCCGGCGCGTCCCATGAGACCTCGGGCGGGAGGGCGGTCATCGGCCTGGCCTGGAGGATCCAGAGCGTGCCCTCTTCGTCGATCGCCCACTCGATGTCCTGGGGCGTCCCGCGGGCATTCGCGATGCGACGCGCCTCGTTGGCGACCCGGACGGCCTCGCGACGATCGATGGCGTGCTCCGGCTGACGACGAGCCGTGGCGACCTCGCCACGTACCGCCCACTCGTCAGCCACGGCCTCACCGGACACCAGCCGCTCCCCCAGTCCACGGACGGCGGTCACGACGCAGGTGCTCCGGTCTCCGTTGATCGGATCGGCGGTGAGTGCAACACCGGCGGCAACCGGCGCGACCATTCGCTGGATGATCACCCCCATCCGGCCGTCGCCGGCAGGCTCGTACTCGGCGACCCGCGCTGCGAGCGCGCTGGCGAGGCAACGATCGATCGCTGCGGGGACATCGTCCGCGGACACATTGAGCACGGACTCGTAGATTCCGGCGAACGAGCGGTCGACGCCATCCTCGGCGATTCCGCTCGAACGAACTGCGAAGGGCCCTGGGCCCAGGTCC
>DASVEH010000437.1:0-5807 GCA_036380655.1 Candidatus Limnocylindria bacterium
TGATCGAGGTTGCACGCGGCCGCAGGGCCGTCGCGCTGGATCCGGCGGCCGCTTCCCGGATAAGGGAGTCGCGCGGGGTCATCGAGCGCCTGGTGGCGGAGGGGGCCACCGTCTATGGGGTCACCACGGGATTCGGCGACCTCGCGGACGTCCGGATCGAGCCGGCGCGGACGGCCGAGCTGCAGCGCAATCTCGTCCGCTCCCACGCGGCCGGCGTGGGCGATCCGCTGCCCGACGACGTTGTCCGCGCCATGCTCGTCCTGCGCGCGAACACGCTCGCCGTCGGGCTCTCCGGGGTCCGCGTGGAGCTCGCCGAGCTCCTCGTCGACATGCTCAACGCCGCCGTCCACCCGGTCGTGCCGTCGCGTGGCAGCCTCGGCGCCTCGGGCGATCTCGCGCCGCTCGCCCACCTCGCGCTGGTCGTCATCGGCGAAGGAGAGGCGACCGTCGACGGAGCGGGGCCGGGCTCGGGCGCGGAGGCGCTGGGGCGCGCGGGCCTGGCACCCATGGAGCTGGGCGCAAAGGAAGGGCTGGCGCTGCTCAACGGGACGCAGCTGATGGCCGGCATCGGAGCCCTGGCTCACCACGATGCGCTGCGCCTGGCGCTCACCGCCGACGTCGTGGGGGCGATGAGCCTGGAGGCGATGCTCGGGACCGGTGCCGCCTTCGCGGAGCAGCTGGTCGGCGCACGGCCCCACCCCGGCCAGGTCGCCTCCGCGCGTCACCTGCGCGCACTGCTGGCGGACAGCGAGATCGGCGCCTCGCATGCGGAGAGCGATCATCGCGTGCAGGACGCGTACAGCCTGCGCTGCATGCCGCAGGTCCATGGGGCGGCGCGCGACGCACTGTCCGAGCTGGCGCGGGTGCTGACGGTGGAGATGAACGCCGCCACCGACAACCCGCTCGTGTTCCCGACCGGCGACGTGATCAGCGGTGGCAACTTCCATGGCGAGCCGCTGGCGCTTGCGCTCGACTACGCGACCCTCGCCGTCGCCGAGATCGCCGGCATCTCCGAGCGGAGGACGGCGCGGCTGGTCGACGCGCACCTGTCCGGGCTCCCGGCCTTCCTCGCCGAGCAGCCTGGCGTGGAGAGCGGCCTGATGATCGCGCACTACACCGCGGCGGCGCTCGTGAACGAGCTCCAGACACTCGCCCATCCATCGTCGGTCGACACGATCCCGACGAGCGCCAACCAGGAGGACCACGTCAGCATGGGCGCCACCTCCGCGCTCCACCTGCGCGAAGCGATCGACCGCGCCGAGCAGGTGCTCGCCATCGAGGCCCTGTGCGCGGCCCAGGGGCTCGACTTCCGGGCGCCGCTGAAGCCCGGCGCGGGCGTGCGCCGGGCACACGCCGTCCTGCGTTCGCGCGTCACCCACCTCGACGCGGATCGATCTCCAGCGCCCGACATCGGCGCCGTCAGGGAGCTCGTGCACTCGGGCGCGCTGCTGGCGACCGGGGTGATGGAGGCCGGTCGTGCCTGAGCTCGCCTTCGAGCTCGTCGACGAGGCCGGCTTCGACGACATCCCACAGCCCGCGCAGCCGGGCGCCCGCTGCCAGACCTGCGACTACTGGGAGCGGATCGACGGCGGCCGCGCGGCGCCCGAGGCCGATGGGCCGGACGCGGCAGCTCGCGCCGCACTGAAGCGTCGGCGGCTGCTGGCCGCGCGCGAGGTATCCGGCTCGTACGCGATGCTCGCCTTTCGGACCGATGCCGTGGCGCGCGTCGCGATCGGGTACGCGCAGTTCGGGCCGCTGAGCGCCTATCCGCGTGCCCAGTCAATTCGTGACCGATACCCGCAGCTCCCCGAGTCTCCGGCGCCCTGGGTGATCACCTGCCTGCAGGTCACGCCCGAAGCCGAGGACCGCGACGGCATCGGGGCGCGGCTGCTCGAGGCGGTCTGCGCCGAGCTGGACGGTCGCGGCATCATGGCTGTCGAGGCCTACCCGGAGCGGGCCGCCGAGGCATGGAACCCGTCGCCAGGTCCGTCGACGGTCTACGAGCAGGCCGGCTTCGAACATGCGGCCGGAGATGACCGCTTCCCGGTCTACCGACGAGAGCTCACCGGCGAGACCGATGCGGACGCCTGGTCCGGCCTGCTGCGCGCCAGCCGACCCGGAGACGAGGGCGACGACTGGCCGCTCCCGCTGCCGAAGCAGCGCGATCCCGACGACCTCTTCCGCCTGCCGTCCGAGAAGCCGAAACGACCGAACCCCTTCGGTGACGACTGAGCCTGCAAGAATCCAGCGGCGCCGGCTGTTGTACCAGGTGAGATGGAGGCAATCGCCCACGTGGACGCAGCAACCCCCGCCCGCGATGACCTGTTCATCGCCACGGTCGGACAGCACTACCCAGGACTGGTCCGGCGGCTGACGGCCGTCATCCGGGACCGCGAGGCCGCGCTCGACCTCGCGCAGGAGGCCTACCTGCGCGCCTTCCGTGCATGGGACGGCTTCGATGGCACGGACGCCCGGGCCTGGCTGCATACGATCGGGTTGCGACTCGCCTTCAACGAGCGCGATCGGCGAAGGCGCTGGAGCGGGCTGGCGAGCCGATCGGCAGATCCCGAGCCCTGGGTGGCTCCCGAGGATCGCGGCCTCCACGACGCGCTTCGCGGGCTCCGCCGCGAGCATCGTGCTGCCCTCCTCCTCAATGCCGTGGACGGCTACACGCAGGCGGAGATTGCGGCGATGCTCGGCGTCCCGCCCGGCACCGTCGCCAGCTGGCTCTCCCGCGCCAAGGCGCTCCTGCGCGAGGTCCTGACCGATGTCTGACGATCGATTCGACCGAGAGCTCGGCCAGCGCCTGCGCGCCTACGAGTCACGCATCCCCGATGCGGAGGCGCCGCTGCCGGCCGCTGCCGGGGATCGCCGTCCTCCCTGGGCATGGCTGATCGGCGTCGGTGCGCTGGGGATCGTGGCGGCCGGAATGCTGGTGCTGGTGCTCGTCAACAGTCCGCGCTCCGATGTCGGGGAATCGAGCCCATCTCCCATCCCGACGGCCAGCCCCGCGGCCACAACGTCCGCCGCTCCGAGCGCGCCATCGTCGCCGCCGGCCAGCTCCTCCCCGTCGGCCTCAACGCAGCCCGAGCCGACCGCCGCGAGCGCCGACCTGACGTGGACCGAGACGGGCTCGTTCGGGACCGATGCGGGCGCAGGCGTGGTCAACGACCTGGTCGCCCATGCGGGCGGCCTCATCGCGGTGGGCACCGAGTACGAACACCGACTCCCGGTCCTCGGCCCAGCCCCGCCGCGGGACGGCCGGGTCTGGGGTTCGGCAGACGGCCGGTCCTGGACGGACCGGACGCCGGACGGGACATTCGATGACGTCCAGCTCCGTCACGTGTACGAGGCGTCGGACGGAACGCTCGTCGCGATCGGAACCCGAATGGCCGAGTCTGATGGGCAGGAGACCTTCACCCACCTCGCGTGGGAGTCGACCGACGGCGTCACCTGGCGCGATGCCGCGATCGACCTTCCCGACGGAAGCCAGGTGAACGCGATCGAGCGCGGCGCCCAGGGCTACCTCGCGTGGCTCGTTCCGATGGGAGCCACCCACGGCTCGGAGATCTGGTTCTCGCCGGACGGCCGCGCATGGGAACGGGTCCGCAGCCTGGTCGGTGGGGCCGTCGCCATCGGTGCCGGCGGCGAGGGGTTCGTCGTCAGCGGGTCCCAGGGCCCCGACTTCGAGACCGTCGAGCCGTTCACCATCGCCTCGTCCGATGGGCGAGAGTGGTTCGAGGCGTCGAATCCACCGCCCGGCGCCTCCGGCGTGCTGCCCATCGGCGGCGACTGGATCGTCATCGCGCACGAGATCGGCGACGGCTCGCTGCCCGATCATGCATCGGTCTGGCATTCGACCAACGGACTCGACTGGTCCGCGCATGGAGAGCTTCCCCTCGAAAGCGTCGAGGTCGAGGGCGCGCGCTGCACCGAGGTTCCGGCCGGAGCAGGGGCGGCAGGGGGCTGGCTGGTGGCCGCGACATCCCTGGCGTACCCGTGCAGCGAGGGCGGCTTCGTGGTCCACGGGTCACAGCGAATCTCGACGGACGGGGCGGCGTGGACGGCGCTCCCGCTGGATGCGTCGACCCCGGGCGAGCAGGGCAGCGGCTCGAACGTCCGCGCGGCCGCCACGTTCGATGGCCGCCTCATCCTCGTCGGCGAGGCGAACCTGAAGGCCACCTTCTGGATCGGCGAGGCTCCGTAGGGGAAGGGGCGCGCCGTATCATCGGCGCATGACGAGCACCGTCGCCGGCCCGCGCGCCGTCCGTGCCCCGCGCGGCACCGAGCTGTCGTGCAGGGGCTGGCAGCAGGAAGCCGCCCTGCGGATGCTCATGAACAACCTCGATCCCGAGGTGGCCGAGGACCCCGACCACCTCGTCGTGTACGGCGGCACCGGCCGCGCGGCGCGCAGCTGGGAGGCCTTCGACGCCATCGTGGCCGAGCTGCGGAGACTCGAGAACGACGAGACTCTGCTGGTGGCGTCCGGCAAGCCGGTCGGCGTGTTCCGCACCACGCCCGATAGCCCGCGCGTCCTGATCGCCAACGCCAACCTCGTGCCGCACTGGGCGACCTGGGAGCAGTTTCGCGAGCTCGAGCGAGCCGGGCTGACGATGTACGGCCAGATGACCGCGGGCTCGTGGATCTACATCGCCACCCAGGGCATCATCCAGGGCACCTACGAGACGTTCGCGGAAGCCGCGCGCCAGCATTTCGGCGGCACCCTGCGGGGAACCGCCACGCTGACCGCCGGCCTGGGCGGCATGGGCGGCGCGCAGCCACTGGCGGTGACCATGAACGCCGGTGCCTGCCTGATCGTCGAGGTCGACGAAGCCCGGGCCCGACGGCGGCTCGACGCCGGCTACGTCGACGAGCTGACGCCGGATCTCGAGCGGGCCATCGCGCTCGTCGATGGCTGGCGTGCCGAGGGCACGGCCCGCAGCGTCGCGCTGATCGGCAACGCGGCCGACGTCGAGCCCGAGCTCGTCCGGCGCGGCTGGCAGCCGGACATCGTCACCGACCAGACCAGTGCCCACGACCCGCTGGGCGGGTACGTGCCGGCCGGCCTGGGCGTCGAGGGGGCGCGCGAGCTGCGCGAGGCCGACCCCGACGAGTACGTCCGCCGAGCGAAGACCTCGATGGCCGACCAGGTGCGCGCCATGCTAGCCCTCCAGTCACGTGGCGCGGTGACCTTCGACTACGGCAACAACATCCGCGCCCACGCGCGCGACGCCGGGGTCGCCGACGCCTTCGACTTCCCCGGATTCGTGCCGGCCTTCATCCGTCCCCTCTTCTGCGAGGGGCGTGGCCCGTTCCGCGTGGCCGCCCTGTCGGGCGACCCGGCCGACATCGCGCGGATCGACCGCGCCCTCTCGGACCTCTTCCCCGAGGACGAAGGCCTCCAGCGCTGGCTGCGGCTGGCCGCCGAGAAGGTCCCGGTGCAGGGGCTGCCGGCCCGGATCTGCTGGCTCGGCTACGGCGAACGCGCCAGGGCCGGCGCCGCCATCAACGACCTGGTGGCGTCAGGCGAGGTCAGCGCCCCGATCGTCATCGGCCGCGACCACCTCGACGCCGGCTCGGTGTCCTCGCCCTATCGCGAGACGGAGGCCATGCGCGACGGCAGCGACGCCATCGCCGACTGGCCGATCCTCAACGCCCTGATCAACACCGCCGCCGGGGCCACGTGGGTCAGCTTCCACCACGGGGGCGGCGTCGGCATCGGCCGGTCGCTGCACGCCGGCCAGGTCACCGTCGCCGACGGCACCTCCGAAGCCGCGGCGCGCCTCGAGCGGGTCCTGACCTCCGAC
>DASVEH010000438.1:0-2907 GCA_036380655.1 Candidatus Limnocylindria bacterium
AGCAGCCCGCCCACGTTGAGCGGCAGCGCATTCGAGCCGATCAGCGCGACCACGATGGCGATGGCACCCAGGATGCCGGAGAAGAAGTTCGGATGGAAGAGCTCGGCGAGGATGCCGTAGAAGCCGATGGTGAACAGAAGGAACGCGATATTCGGGTCGCTCAGCACGTGGAGGAACTGCTGGCCGACGTTCATGGTGATCTCGCGAATGGCCAGGCCGCTCAAGGGCGGCAGGGGCTCGCCGTTGAACTCGTAGGCACGTCCATCGGCTCGTTCGCCGGTGTCGACCGACTCGAGGAGAGCCGGCAGGTCGCCCGCGATGAGATCGGCGACCGGCGGCTCCATCTCGACCGCCTCCCTGGCGCCGATGCTGGCGGCCTCGCGCACGGCCGACTCGGCCCAGTCCGCGTTGCGGCCGTGCTGTTCGGCCAGGGACCGGATGCGCGCCACGGCGTCATTGGTGACCTTGGCCGCCAGGGTATCGGGCAGGTCCTCTCCCCCGCTGCCGACCACCGAGGCGGCGCCGATGTTCGTGTTCGGCGCCATGGCGGCCACGTCGGCGGCGAGCGTCACGAAGGTGGCCGCCGATCCCGCCCGCGCGCCCTCCGGCGCCACCCAGGCGATGACGGGCACCTCGCTGCCGAGGATGGCCTTGATGATGCGATCCATGCTCGTCAGCTCGCCCCCGGGTGAGTCGATCACGATGACCGCCGCAGCCGACTCCTCCTGGGCCGCGACACGCAGGCCCTCCTCGACGAAGGCGGCGTTGACCTGGTCGATCACGCCGGTCAGCTCCAGCCGGGCGACCTGGTCGCCGTCGGCCGCGGCCGGGGCCGCCAGACCGACGATTCCCAACCCCAGGCTCACCGCGAGCAGCGCACGACGGAGCATGTGAATCAGTATATCGGCGCCCTCGCGAATCGCTCGCTCGGCGACCAAGGTCCCGTCGCCTGCCGCCCTACTCCCCGAACCCGAGCGACGTCGCCACCAGCTGCGACCAGGTTTCGAGCCGGTCCCAGGCGGCCGCCACCGCATCGGCGCCGGCGAACGCACCGATGAGCTTCTCGTGCTCGCGCACGTCGACCCGGCGTCCCGCGGCCTCGACGACGAACACGACGCCCAGGTGGACGGCACCCACCGGATTGCTGTCGTCGTTGAGGAGACCGACGAGCCGGAACTCCGGCTCCCAGTCGGCTTCGAGCTCCTCCGCCCATTCGCGGCGCAGGCCGGCCATCAGCGCATCGTCGCCGTGGTCCACCGGATTCAGGTGGCCACCGACCCCGATGCTGGCCTTGCCGTGCAGTCGCGCGTCGCCGCCCGCATCGGTCCGATGCATGAGGAACACCCGGGCGCCATCGCGCACCACGACGTACGGGATGAGCTGCTTGTGGGTCGGATCGTCCTCGGCGCGCGGTCGGTCGAGGTATCGGCCGTCGGTGGCAACCGCCGCGCGCAGGGTCGCGAGGGCGGCCGCATCGGTCTTGCGGATTCCGTGGAAGTCGCAGCCGCCCGGGATGGCGGAGCGGGGCAGGACCAGGACGCGTTCGGTCATCGGCTCCAGCGAGTCTATCGGCCCGCGTAAGGTCACTGGCAAGGTTGTCGGACTAGATTGCGCTTTTACACAAGTCCGCACCCGTCCCCACCCCACTGCCCGTGAGGCCCGGAACTGCGGTGCACAGCGTCACCATACGAGTTCATGAACGGTAGTCAGGGCGAGAGTCTGGTACTAAGGTACCGCCTCTAGCAGGGAGTAACCGAGCACTTTCCAGGGGGCCACCGACGCCGCCATTTGCCCGGCGCGTGACGCCCGACATCGTGCCCACACCATGTCGGATCAAGTGGTAAGTCGACCCATCAGCGATTCCGCAACGCGTTCGCGCCGCGGTCAGTCCCTTGTGGAGTTTGCCCTGGTCCTACCGATGCTCTTGGTCCTCCTTCTTGGCGTTGCCGATTTCGGCAGGGTCTTCAACGCCGGGATCACGCTCGAGGCGGTGGCGCGCGACGCCGCCGAGGTCGGTGCACTCCAACGGCTGCGCGACAAGCCCGACTTCAGCGACCCGTCGCAGCATCCCGCGTACTACACGGCTCTGCACCAGCTCATTGCGCGGACTGCATGCGCGGAATCCGACCAGCTGGCGCTTTCGCCCGAACAGGTCGACGCGACCGACTGCCCGCGCCTGACCGCTATCCGGGCATGCGTCCACGATAACCTCGATACACAGTGCGGCGGCCCCATCCCAGGGTTCGATGGCGCAGTGCCGGCGGAATGTACCGACATTGCGCCCGGCACGGCGCCCCCATGGTCAAACTATTCCGGCGGCGAGACGAACAGCCACTTTGTCGAGGTTCGCGCCTGCTACCACTTCACGACCCTCCTCAATCTGCAGGTGTCGCTGCCGTTCGAAGCCGGCCTCAACCTCGGCGACGTCTACCTGCAGCGAACGCGGTCGTTCGTTTTGGACTGCCCACCCCCACCCGCCTTGGTGTCGACATGCTGAGGCCTGACAGGGAGAGGGGCCAGACGATGGTGGAGCTGGCGCTCGTCGCCCCCCTATTCTTCATGGTGATCTTCGGGATCATCGTCCTTGGTATCGGTATCTTTTACCAGCAACAGGTGGCCCACGCCGCGCGAGAGGCCGCAAGGTTCGCAGTCGTGAACACCGGATCGGCGTCGTGTCCTGTGGTGTCCAACCGCGAGGCCGATCCGGCGACTCGCCCCGATTCCTATTGGGCATGTGACCCACCCACCACTCGTTGGCCGAAGATGACGGCCCACACGCGCGCATCGGTGTTCGGTCTCAACGCGTCTGCACTTCACGTTTCGGCCTGTTGGTCGGGTCACTGGACCAAGGACACCCTTGGAAACTGGGCTGACTTCGACGCGCTCCCACGGGAGCAGGTTGCCCCC
>DASVEH010000439.1:0-2978 GCA_036380655.1 Candidatus Limnocylindria bacterium
GACGTCGTGGGGATCCTGCTGGTCGACGGTCACTGCTGTTCTCCTTTCGTGCGGTCGAGGAGTTCCCCGAACCGATCCAGTTGCTCGTTCACCATCTGCCGATAGATCTCGACCCAATCGCGGACGTCGTCGAGCCGCCGCGGCCCAAGGTGGCACAGCCGCGTCCGACCCACCTTGAAGGTGGCGACGAGCTGGGTCTCCTCGAGGATGCGGACGTGCTTCTTCATGCCGGTCAGCGACATGCCGAATGGTTCGGCCAGCTCGCTGATCGTCGCGCTTCCCTGCCCCAGCCGCTCGAGCACGGCTCGGCGGGTGGGGTCGGCCAGCGCGGCGAACGTCCGATCGACCGGTGAATAGTGAACCATACGGTTCAGTATTGGCGCACCACCCTAGCCCTGTCAAGCGCCCAGACGGAAAGGTCCCGAGCGACCGCGACCGCCCGGCGGCGCACAGGACGCACCAAGCCCGCGTCACGCCGGCCGGATGCGCCAGCATGGCGATAGCCCGGCCACGGAGCCCTCGCTTCGCGGCGGGTGACGGGAGGAGCGTCGATGCCGCGCAGACTGGTGTTCCTGTTGTCCCTGGTGGCGCTGATCGTCGTGTCGACGGCCGCGGCCACGGGCTCACTTGCCGCGAAGCCCGGACCGGCGCCGACCGGCCTGTACCCGGACCTGCGGGCCGTCGTGCCCCAGCAGGTGCAGCTGGTCAACCAGCAGCAGCGCGAGTGGCTGCGCTTCTCCAACGGCATCGCCAACACCGGCGCGGGTCCATGGGCGCTCCGCCCCGAGCCGCCCCCCGCGACGGCGACGGACGTCGTCAGCGCGGTCCAGGAGATCCGCGATTCGGGCGCGCTCTATCGTTGCGGAACGCAGCCCAAGCAGATCAGCGCCTGCTACAACGTGGTCTCCGAGACCGTCACGGGGACGTTCGTCTTCCATCCCACGCACAACCACTGGCACCTCGGCGCCGTCGCGCTGTTCGAGGTGCGCAAGGGCAGCCCGACCGGCCCGGTGGTCGGCGGCCTGTCGAACAAGACCTCGTTTTGCCTGATCGACCTCTACAAGCTCGATGGCAACTCGCCCACCAGCGAGAAGGTCTTCTGGGACTGCTACACGAGCTACCAGGGCGTCTCCGCCGGGTGGGTCGACCAGTACCACCAGGCGACCGATGGCCAGGAACTCGATATCACGGGCATCCCGAACGCCACCGACTACTACCTCGTGACGACCTCGAACCCCGATGGTAACTACGTCGAATCGAACCCAACGAACAACAGCGCCTGGGTGAGGTTCACCCTGAGCGCCGACAGCAACGGCAACCGCAAGGTCACCGTCACGGATCACTCCTCGTGCGACAGCCCCGGAATGTGCGGCGAGGTCAGCGCCAACCGCTGAGGCGCCATCCCGGTTTCCCGTCGAGCCCGCCGTCGGCGGGCTCGTTCCATGTCCACCTCGACGGCAAGTCAGGCGACACCCTGGTTGCTAGACGGCGGCGCGCGAGAATCCGTGTCACGCCGCCGATGGCGATGACCCCACCGGGAAAGGAGCCGAACTCATGGACCTCGCCGTCGTCCTCGACCTCATCACCCTTGGCGTCCTTACTGTCGGTGGATTTGCGCTCGCTACGGTCGGACTGGGACTCCAAGCGGGCGTCAAGACCAGCGCGGAGGAAGGCGCCAGGATCGCGATCGACAATGTGAATTGGCCGAACAAGCTGGGCCAGGAGCTCCAGAAAGTCAGGGGGACGGAGCGCCAGGAGCTGCGATTCGGCGCGTACGCCGCGCTCTGGGCGAAGCAGCGTCCCCTGGCGATCTACGACGCGGGCATCTTCAACGAAAAGGCGGCCAAGAAGCTCTCGGGCGAACTGAGCGACTGGTACTTCAGCGACACCGGTGGGCTCCTGCTCAGCAAACAGGTTCGGGATTTCTACTTCGCGTTACAGGACCTGCTTCGGGCGGTGGGGGCGATCCCGCGATGGAGAGCCGTTCGACCACAAGAGGACGCTGCACAGATCTTCCTCCGAGTCCTCAAGCGGGAGCAGCTCGACAACGCCCGGAAGACGATCGTCTGCCTCAAGCGACTCGACGAACCCGGTGTGGACCCGGAGGAGTGGGCGAAGCAGGCGGCGACCCTGGCCAAGGAGTGGAGAGCGGATATCCGCAAGCTCCACGGGCGGTGGGGCGAGCTCAGCTCCAACGAGCATTTTGCGGTGCTCCAGCAGGTCGCGAGCATCCTGCGGACGAGCATGGTGAACGACGTCGAAAGCCGTTCGCGGTAGTCGGCGCGATCGCGCGTCGAATCATCGAGCGGAGGGGGCTCCACGTATCGATCCCCTCGCGCGATCGCGTCAGTCGCCGCCCTTGCCTTTGCCCTTGCCCTTCCCGCCGTCCTTGTCGGGCTTCGCGCCGTCGACCGGCTGCTCGGCGACGTCCTCCGGATCGGGCGTGGACGTGGCCTCGGGCGCCGGGCTGTGGCTCTCGGTCCCGGCAGCCGCGTTCGGATCCGTGTTGGGGGAGCTGGCGGTCGCCATCCCGACCACCAGGGCCAGGGTCAGGGCACCGACGATCCCGGCCATCGCCAGGGTGCCCCGCGAAGCCCACCGTCGGAGAGCTGGCGGCGGTGGCGCCGATGCTGCCCGTGGTTCTGGCGCGAGTGGCGGCTCGATCGCGGCTGGCGGCTCGATGGCCGGAAGCTCGGCAGATAGCGCGACCGACGCGGCCACGGGGATCGCGATGAGTTCGGTCGGTGCCGACGAATCGGGTGAGACCTCGGCGGGGGCAGGCACACCCGGGAGTCGATGGAGGTCGGCCGCCATGGCGGCCCCGTCCGCATAGCGGTCGCTGGGATCGCTGGCGAGGGCGCGAGCCAGGACGGCCCAGGTGGCGTCGGCCAGGCCGTCGGGACGGGCCACGGGCGTGGATGCGGCGTCCACGCGGGCCTGCAGGGTGGTCGCCGGGAACGCGGCTACGCCGGCCAGCA
>DASVEH010000440.1:0-5374 GCA_036380655.1 Candidatus Limnocylindria bacterium
GGCTGGGTTCACTGAAAGTACCCCTCCGAGGCCAACCCGGTTCGGTGGTGACCGCCGGCAATTTGGTCTGGCGCAGCGATCGGCGCAGACGCATACTCCGCCCACGATCCGGGCGCCCGCCCCGGACACGAGAGGGAGAAGAGCATGCGTCACCGCCTGCCCATCCTGCTCTCGGCGGCCATGCTGCTGGTCACCATCGCCGCGCCCGTCGGGGCGCGCGAGCCGCAGCAGTCCCGCCACGAGCAGATCGTCGCGCACTGGACCGCGGCCCGCCTGGCCGCGGCCACGCCGCGTGACTTCGTATTCGACTCGGAGCGCGGCTTCGTTCCGCGAGCAAGGCCCGGTGGAAGCGCCGGCACCACCACGGGCGCGTCGTGGAACGGCGGCGGCGCCATCAAGGAGCGCACCGGCAAGGTGTACTTCGAGATGGGCGGCGGCGCCTACGTCTGCTCCGGATCGGTGGCCACTGACAGCCGCACCTCGACGTCGCTGGTGCTGACCGCCGGCCACTGCGCGTTCGATGAGACGAACGGCGCATTCGCGACGAACTGGCTGTTCATCCCGGACTTCGACCAGTCGCCGACCTTCACCTGCTCGCAGACGCAGTACGGCTGCTGGACCGCCGATGCGCTCGTCGTCCACGAGGGCTATGCCACCGCCGGGGGCTTCAACACCCAGGCCACGCTCCACGACTTCGCGTTCGCCGTCGTCGGCGGTGGCGGCCACAGCGGAGCGGCGCAGCTCGATGCGACCGTCGGCGCCTTCAACGTCGCGATCCCCGGCTTCACCGCACCGGGCCAGACCGCGTACGCCTTCGGATACCCCGCCGCGGGCAAGTACAAGGGCAACGACCTCGTGTACTGCAACGGCGCGATCTTCGAGGATCCGTACAACGAGGAGCTCACCTGGGGCCTCCCGTGCGGCATGACCGGCGGCTCGTCCGGCGGCCCATGGCTGTCGAGCTTCAGCGCCTCGACCGGCGTCGGGTCGCTCAGCTCACTGAACTCGTATGGGTACTCCGGCGTGAAGGCCATGCACGGGCCGAAGTTCAACGCCGATACGGCAGACGTGTACGCGGCGGCGAACTCCGCCGACGGCAACACGATCGTCGGCCAGTAGGCGTCGCTTCCGACGGCCGGCCCCGCACCGCGCGGGGCCGGCCCGCTGCCACACACGGCGGAACTTCCGGTCGGACGCCGCGACCGTGCTCACGCTCACCGGTCGGGACACACTGAAGGCGTCGATGGCGCTGCTGGGACCGACCCTCGCGCTCGCTGGGTGCGGCCTGCTCGGGGGTTTGGATCCTGCTTGCCGTCTGCGAGGACCAAGCCCGGGAGAATGGGCCGGACTTCCGTGCCGTGGGCTCCTTCGCCACGACGGTCGGCAAGGTGCGCGGATTGACTGCAGGCGCGGCGCCCGCTCGCTGGCCCGAGCTGGCTGACGAGTCTCCTGCGGTTGTCTGCTACCTCGACGGCTCCGTCCTCAAAGCGCCGCCGGGCGGCGATCCGTACGAGCGAGCGGTGATCGCCGTCGCGGGAGAGCAGGCCGAGCTGATCATCGCCGGTTACCGCGACCAGATCCCGGTCAGGGCCCCGTAGCCCGGTTCCCAAGCCGGTCTCCTGCTGAGAGACACCCGGCTCGGGAGGTACCGGCCACTACCCGCAGCACGAGCGTCCTGCCGTACGCACTGCCGGCGCGGGCCGCCGCAGGGGCGACGGTGGCGGGCAGCAAAATGTCCCGAAGGAACACGCGTCCGGCGCCGATGACCGAAGCCACCGTTGCCGTCCGGTGCCGGCGGCCGAAGCCACCGAACCCGGTACCGGAACTCATGACCGAAGCCGTGTGATCCGGTGTCGCCTGCCCCTTCGGGACGACCTCAGTATTGCCCGCCGCCATCGGCCGGGCAAGACCACTTATCCCCGAACTTGAAGCGCCGATGCGCTGCTGTCCACACGCCATCCACGGGGAGACCGGTGGCGGCCGCGACGGGACATGGTGAGCATTGACAACGATTTTGGTCGACAATGTCCGCCGTTCCCGCCTGCCCTCCCGCGACGATTCCCCGCCACGGAGCACTCCCCCCGCATGACGCCCCCAGCGATCGGCGACACGCCGGTCCACGTCGACCAGCGCGCCAGGATGGAGATCCTCGGCGCAATCCTCCTGACGATGTTCCTGTCGGCCCTCGACCAGACGGTGGTCGGGACGGCGCTGCCGCGCATCGTCACCGACCTCTCCGGCAACCAGCTCTACGTCTGGGTGGTCACCATCTACCTGCTGACGGCGACGGTGACGGGGCCGATCTACGGCAAGCTCTCCGACCAGTTCGGCCGCCGGCCGATGCTGATGATCGGCGTTGGGCTGTTCCTGATCGGGTCACTGCTGTGCGGACTTTCACAGGAGATGTGGCAGCTCATCGTCTTCCGCGGCATCCAGGGCATGGGCGCCGGAGCGATCTTCCCCATCGCGCTCGCCGTCATCGGCGACCTGTTCACCCCTCGCGAACGAGGCAAGTACCAGGGTCTGTTCGGCGCCGTCTTCGCGCTGGCCTCGATCCTCGGACCGGCGCTCGGTGGATTCCTGACCGACACCATCAGCTGGCACTGGGTCTTCCTCGTCAACCTGCCGCTCGGCCTCGTGGCGCTGGCGGTCCTGTGGCGCCTCCTGCCGCCGATCCGCCATCCCGAGTCGGTGCGCTCGATCGACTACCTCGGGGCGGCCGTGTTCGCCGCGGCGCTGGTGCCGTTCCTCCTCGGCCTCACGAACGCCCAGACCGGGGACTGGAACGATCCGCAGGTCGGCGGGCTGATCCTGCTCGGCCTCGCGCTGGGCGGCCTCTTCGTGTGGGTCGAGTCGCGTGCGGTGCAGCCGATCCTGCCGCTCGAGATCTTCCGGAACCGGACCGTGGCCGCCTCGATCGCCGCCACCTTCCTCATCACCTTCGGGTTCTTCGGCGGCGTCATCTTCATCCCACGCTGGTTCCAGTTCGTGCTCGGCTCGTCGGCAACGGAGTCGGGCTACCAGATGCTGCCGCTCATGATCGGCGTCATGGGCTCATCGGTCGTGTCGGGGCAGGTCGTGGCGCGAACCGGCCGCTACAAGTGGATGGCGGTCGGCGCCATGGCGCTCGCGGCGCTGGGGCTCTTCCTGATGACCAACCTCCGCGCCGATACGCCGGTCACGACGGTCTGGATCTGGATGCTGGTGGCCGGCCTCGGGATCGGCCCGTCGTTCTCGATCTTCACGATCGTGGTCCAGAACGCGGTCGGGCGCAGCATGCTCGGCGCCGTGTCGAGCGCCCTCACCTTCTTCCGCCAGGTCGGCGGATCGATCGGGCTCGCCCTTGCCGGCGCCATCTTCGGCAGCTCGCTCGGCGCCGAGGTGCCGCGTCAGCTGACGGCGAACGGCGTGCCGCAGCCGATCGTCGACGGCTTCGCGGCCTCGGGCGGCGCCATCGACGGCGAGCTGACCGGGGTCGGCGTCGATCTCTCGCAGCGGATCCTCGAGACCGTCCCCGCCGCCAACCGTCCGGCGATCGAGCCGTTCATCGGCCAGATCGTGGATGGCATCCACCAGGCCTTCTCTCTCGCGATCGCCAACGCGCTGTGGCTCGGCCTCGTGGCGGCGGCGCTGGCCGCCGTCGTGGTCGCCGTGCTGGTGCCGGAGCTGGAGCTTCGCCACGATCGCGCGACGGCGCAGACCGAGCGGCCGTCGCGGCCGCTGGCGATCACGGAATAGCCGGCCTCAGACGCCGAGGGTCAGGCGCTGGATGCGCTGCCAGGACTCGTCGATCCGCGCCTCGCTGATCCGGCCCGACCGAACCAACCCCTCGATGAGGTCGACCGTGCGGGGGGCGACCTCGGCGTCGTACACGATCTGGTTGGCAATGACGAGCAGGTCGATCCCGGCCTCGATGGCCAGTGCCACCGCCTCCTCGTAGCCGTAGGCGTCGCGGATGGCGCCCATCTGGAGATCGTCGCTCAGGATAGGCCCGCCGAAGCCGATCCGCTCGCGGAGGAGGCCGGTCACCGTCGGCGCCGAGAGCGTGGCGGGGTTTGCGGGATCGAGCTGGGCGTTGAAGACATGGGCCGTCAGGACGGCATCGGCCAGGCCGGCCGCGACCAGCGCGGAGAACGGCTCGAGCTCAACCTCCGACCAGGTGTCGGTGACGTCCACGACGCCGAGATGCGTATCGGCGGTGGAGCTTCCGTGGCCGGGGAAGTGCTTGATTTCTCACGCGATGCCGGCCTCGTGGTGCGCCTCGATGAAGGCCGTGGCATGGCGGATGACGCGAGCCGGTTCCGCGCCGTAGCTGCGTTCGACTCCGGCGATGATCGGGTTGACGGCGTTCACCGCCAGGTCCACCACCGGGGCCAGGTTGAGGCTGATGCCGCAGGCCGCGAGCACCTCCGCCATGGCGGCGGCCTCGGCCCGGGTCAGCGGCGGGTCGTCGAGCCGTCCCAGCTCCCCGGCGGAGCGCGACGGCGGGAAGCCGTGATCGGGGTCGAGGCGCGCCACGCGACCGCCCTCCTGGTCGATCGCCACCAGTAACGGGGAGCGCGGGGCGGCCTCGCGAAGGGCGCGCACCAGGGCGGCCAGGCCCTCGGGCGATTCGACGTTGCGTGGACCGCCGGTGAGCTGGTCGACGTCGAAGAGGACCACTCCGCCGAGGTCGAGCGCCTCGATCTGACGGAGCGTCGCGCCGGCAGCGTCGGGCGTGGCGCCGCGGAAGCCGACGACCAGCATCTGCCCGATGCGCTCGCGCAGGCCTGGCCCGGGATCGGACGCAACCGGCGTGGCCGGCGGGCTCGGACGACCGCTCGGGCTGGGGCTGCCCGATGGGGTGGGGTCGGGGGCCAGGGACCGGACCGCCGCGGCGCAGGCGGCCACGACCATGCCCGCCAGGCCGGCTGCGGCCGTGGCGAGGAGTCGACGGCGGGAGAGCATCGGACCAGATGGTAGTCGCGCGTCCCGCCGGGTAGGATGGGAGCGCCGCGTGAGCGCTCCTCGATGGCCGGCAGGTCCAGCGAACGTGGCCCGATCGTCAGAGCGCCGTCAGCCGGAGATCTCTCCATGACCGATGCGCTCGGCGCCATCGCCGCCAGCTGGGGCGTGCTGATGGCCCTCGCTCCCCTGCTCCAGATGCGCCGCATGCTCCAGCGCCGCTCGTCCGCGGACCTCTCGATCTCGTACCTCGCCGTCCTGCAGGTCGGCTTCTCCCTGTGGGTCGCCTACGGGTTCGCGCTGCACAACGCGGCGATCATCGTCCCGAACAGCGTCGCCTTCCTCGTCGGGATCGCGACGATCATGCTGGCGCTGCGCTATCGAGCGCCGAGCCCGGCGAGACGCTAGGCGTCAGGCTCCGAAGCGCCGC
>DASVEH010000441.1:0-4491 GCA_036380655.1 Candidatus Limnocylindria bacterium
CTCGGGCGGTGGACCGAGCTCGCGGAGTTCGTCGGGCACATCGAGCCGATCATCGACGTCACCCCCTTCGTGCATCCGTACGTGGACCGTGCGGTGGGGTCCGCGAAGCTGGCTGAAGGAGATGATGACGCGGCCGTCGCCATGCTCGAGGCCGCCAGGGGAGGGTTCGAGCTTCTGCGGTACCGGTTCGAGGCGGCCCGCACCGCCGAGCTTCTGGCGGGGGTCCCGGGCGTACCGAACGCCGGCGAATTGCTCACCGAAGCGCGACAGACGTACGAGGCGCTCGGTGCCGCTCCAAGCCTGGCCCGCGTCGACCAACGACGACGAGGGACGTCCTAGGTCGCCGCCCCGAAGCGGCACCGTCCCGCTCGTCGCGGCACACCTGTCCCGCACGATCCAGGACGGCGCGTTACGCGCGACTAGCTCGCCCCAGGGCGGCGATCCTGGCCGCTGTGCTGGTGCCGGACCGCGCTCTTGACGAAGGTATGGTCGATTCGCGCGAGCGCCATGTGCCGGTCGACCCGCTCGGCTGCAGCGTTGCTGGCCAGCGCAGCCTCGCCCTGCCGATCACGGCGACGCCGCAGGATGCCCGCGTAGGCGCCCGATGCGCCCACCAGGCCGCTGAGCGAGAGCGCCTGCGCGAGCAGAAGATTCGTCGGTTCCACGGCAGCAAGATAGGCCCGCTGGTGCCGGCGCGCAGTAGCCCGATCCGCCTACATGAGGTCGGAAAGTGCCGCCGCGGTCACTCACTCCTCGCCGATGTCCTCGTTCCAGATCTCCGGATGGGTGGCGATGAAGTCGTCCATGAGGTCGACGCACTCCTGCGAGTCGAGGTCGACGACCTCCACGCCCCGCGCTCGCAGGTAGTCCTCGCCGCCCACGAAGGTCCGGTTCTCACCCATCACCACGCGCGGGATGCCGTACAGGAGGATCGCGCCGGTGCACATGTCGCAGGGGGAGAGGGTGGTGTACATCGTGGATCGGCGGTACACCGCTGCAGGCAGCCGGCCGGCGTTCTCGAGCGCGTCCGTCTCGCCGTGCTTGATGGCGCTGCCATCCTGCACTCGCCGGTTGTGCCCGACGCCGAGGATGGTGCCGTCATGGGCAATGAGCGCGCCGCCGATCGGCACGCCACCCTCGTCGCGCCCGATGCGCGCCTCGGCGATGGCGTGAGCGAAAAGCTCGAGATCCCGGTTCTCCATCAGTTCTCCTCTTGATGCTCAGCTGCGGCGGTACGGCTTGAGGTACGCGCCGGGATAGGCCACGTTGCGGCCTGACAGTGCCAGCGCGGCGATGACGACCAGGTAGGGGAGAGCGAGCAGCAGCTCGAAGGGAAGCTCGCCGAAGCCCGGCAGGATGCGCAGCCGGAACTGGAGCGAGAAGATGAGCGAGAAGAGCAGCGCACCGATCACGCCGCGACCGATGCGCCATCGTCCGAAGATGACGAGCGCGACGCAGACCCATCCGCGGCCGGCGATGATGTCCAGCGTGAAGCTGCCGAGCAGCGCCAGCGTGAAGAAGGCTCCGCCGATCGCCATGAGCGCTCCGCCGATCATCAGCGCCAGGTAGCGGGTCCGCGCCACGTTCACGCCGGCGGCGTCGGCCGCCTCCGGGTTCTCGCCCACGGCGCGGATCTCGAGCCCAAAGCTCGAGCGCTGGAGCAGCCACCACGCGGCCGGCACGACGACGAGGAAGGCGACCCAGGTCAGGCCGTACTGCTCGAAGACGGCACCGACCTCGCCGAGCCCACCGAGCGGGTTGATGGTCGGCATCGGTTCGATCCGCTGAAGCTCACCGCCCGCGAAGACCAGCCGGTTCGCGAACTCGGACAGGCCGATGAGCCCGATGGTCAGGCCGATGCCCGAGACGTGCTGGTTCGCGCCGAAGGTCACCGTCATGAGCGCCATGACCGCTCCGGCGGCGACGCCCACGAGGATGGCCGCGCCCAGGCCGAGCAGCGGCGATCCGGTTGCCCATGCCGTCACGAAGCCGGCGAACGCGCCCGCGTACATCGTCCCCTCGATCCCGAGGTTGAGGACGCCGCTGCGCTCGGCGTACGTCTCGCCCACCGTGCCGTACACCAGCGGGGTGGCGTTGCGCAGGGTGGCCGCCAGCAGGTCGACGAGAAAGCTCATCCCGGCTGTGCCTCGGACGCCACGGCGCCCGGCGTCTGCGCCGCGTCCGATCCTTCGGTGCGGCGGAAGCGATTCCGGCGAAGCGCCAGCAGCGCCACGGTGGTGAGCAGGAGGACTCCCTGGACGACGGCTCCGAGCTGGGATGGGATGCCGAGTGATCGGGCTGCCGAGCTGGCGCCGACCGTCAGGTCACCCAGGAAGAGGGCGGCCATGGCGACACCCGGCATCGTCAGGGTGCCGAGGGTCGCCACCACGATGCCGGTGTAGCCGTACCCGGGGGACAGCCCGCCGGTGAGCCGGTTCTGGATGCCGGCCACCTCGCTGACCCCGGCGATCCCCGCGATGGCACCGCTGACCAGCGCCGCCCCGAGCAGCGTTCGCGAGACGTTGATGCCCGCGAAGCGCGCTCCGTGCGGGCTCAGCCCCGCAGCGCGCAGTCGGAGGCCAGCCGGCGTTCGGGCCAGCACGTACCACGCGACGACGATCACGACGAGCGCCAGGACGAAGCCGAGATGGAGGCGCGAGCGATCGATGAGCGTGGGGAACTCGGCCGACGCGGCGATGCGGGGAGACTCCGGGAAGCCGGTGGCCGGGTCGCGCCACGGACCGTGGAGCAGGCCGTTCACGAGCAGGAGAGCGACCGGGTTCAGGAGCAGGGTCGTGACGACCTCGTCGATTCCGAAGCGGACCCGCAGCAGGGCCGGCAGCAATGCCCACGCGGCGCCGGCCACCGCGCCCCCACCGACCATGAGCAGCAGCGCGAGGGGCGGCGGCAGACCACCGACCATCGTGCCGAGCCCGGCTGCCGCGATGGCGCCCAGCAGCAGCTGGCCCTCCGCCCCGATGTTCCAGTAGCCGGCGCGGAAGGCGATCGCCACGGCTGCACCCGTCAGGAGGATCGGCGTTGCGCTCACCAGCACCTCGAGCAGGGTGAACTGCGAGGTCAGCGGGGTGACGACGAAGGCGAGGTAGGCCTCGATCGGGTTTGCCCCCGCCAGGACGATCGGCCCGGCCGTGATGGCCAAGGTGATGAGGATGGCGGTCGCCACCAGGGCCGGCGTCGACCAGATCGAGAGCCGCATCAGGCAGCCTGTCCGCGGCCGGCCATGAGCATTCCGAGGTGCTCTGCGTCGGCGTCGTTGACGGCCATCTCGCCCACGACCCGGCCCTCGTAGAGGACGACGAGCCGATCCGACAGGGCCAGCAGCTCGTCCAGGTCCTCGGAGACGAGCACGATGGCGGCTCCGTCCGCGGCGCGCGCCAGCAGCTGCGAGCGAACGTAATCCGTGGCGCCCACGTCCAAGCCACGCGTGGGCTGCGACACCACGAGCAGGCGCGGGTCGCGCGACAGCACGCGGGCAAGCAGCACCTTCTGGATGTTCCCGCCGGAAAGGGTGACGACCGGGTCGTCGGGCCTGGCACGGATGTCGAAGCGCTCGATCAGCTCCCGCGCATGGTCGTGGATGCGGCGCTCGTCGATGCGTCCGCCCGTCCGGAAGTCGTCCAGCCGCTCGAGGACCAGGTTGTACGCCACCGAGAGGTCCCCGATGAGGCTCGCATGCCGGTCCTCGGGGATCCGTCCGACGCGGGCGCGCATCACGCGAGTCGGATCTGCGCCGGCCAGCTCCACCCCGTCGACTTCCACCGATCCACTCGTCGGCCGGCGCATGCCGGACAGGACCTCGAGCAGCTCGGTCTGGCCGTTGCCGGAGACCCCGGCGATGCCCAGGATCTCGCCGGCGGCAACGGCCAGCGAGACCTGCGAGAGCGCGGGGACGCCATGCATGCCGGCCACGTCGAGGTCGCGGACGCGAAGGATCGGTTCCCCAGGCGCCGCCGCATCGGTCGCCCGTTCGACGCCGAAGGTCGGGCGGCCGACCATCATGCGGGCCAGCTCGCGTTCGTCCGTGGTGCCGGCGACCGTTCCGACCAGCCTTCCCCGCCGCAGGACGCTGACCCGGTCGCTGATGGCCCTGACCTCGGCCAGCTTGTGGCTGATGAAGATGACCGACAGCCCATCGGCGACCAGCGAGCGCAGGGTGTCGAAGAGCGCGTTCACCTCCTCCGGGACGAGCACGGCGGTGGGCTCGTCCAGGATCAGGATCCGGCAGTCACGCGAGAGCGCCTTGAGGATCTCGACCCGCTGCTGCTGCCCGACCGACAGCTCATCCACGCGGGCCGCTGCATCCACGCGGATGCCGAAGCGCTCTGCGGCCTCCGTCCCGCGGCGTCGCGCCTCGTCGAGGTCGAGCCGCAGCCCGCGCGATCGCCCGAGAGCGAGATTCTCCGCCACCGTCATCGGCGGCACCAGCGCGAAGTGCTGCGTGACCATGCCGATCCCGGCACGGATCGCGTC
>DASVEH010000442.1:0-10370 GCA_036380655.1 Candidatus Limnocylindria bacterium
CAGCTGCGCCATCGACGAGCTCGAATACGCCGTCTCTTTCGGCGCGGTTGGCGCCACCGCCAACCCGACGATCGTGGTCGACAACTGGAAGAAGGACCCGGCGCACTGGGCTGAGCGTGCCCGCGAGCTGGCGAACGAAGCACCGGCCGCCGACGAGCGCGCGCTGGCGTGGGCCATCGTGGCCGAGATGAGCGTCCGGGCTGCGCCGTTGCTCATGCCGGCCTTCGAGGCCTCGGGCGGCCGCGCCGGCAGGCTGTCCGTTCAGACCGATCCGACCCTCTACCGTGACGCCTCGGCCATGGTCACCCAGGCCTTCGGCTTCACCGAGCTGGCGTCGAACATCATCGTCAAGTTCCCGACCACGAAGGCCGGCGTGGCCGCCATGGAGGAGGCCTCATACCGCGGCATCAGCGTCAACGCCACCGTCTCCTTCTCGGTGGCGCAGGCGGTGGCCGCAGCCGAGGCCGTGCAGCGAGGGATCGACCGCCGGGTCGCCGAGGGCCTGCCGACCGAGGAGATGGGCCCCGTGATCACGATCATGATGGGCCGCATCGAGGACTGGCTGCGCCTGGTCGCCGAGCGTGACGGTGTCATCCTCGACCCCGCCGCGCTTGCCTGGTCCGGGGTTGCCGTCTTCAAGCGCGCCTACGCCGAGTGGCAGTCCCGAGGCTTCCGAGCCCGCCTGCTGGGTGCCGCCATCCGCCACCAGCTGCATTGGTCGGAGCTCATCGGCGGCGACGTCGTCATCACCATGCCGTCGTCGTGGCAGAAGCGCTTCAACGCCTCGTCGGTGGAGGTTCGCTCGCGGATCGACGACCCGGTGCCCTACGTCGACGACCTCGAGTCCCACTTCCCGGACTTCTCGCGCGCCTACCGGCCGGACGGGCTGTCGGTCGCCGATTTCGACCACTGGGGCCCGACCGTGCGGACCCTTCGTGCCTTCATCGCCTCGTACCACGAGCTCCTGCACCTGGTGGGCGACGCGCTCCTTCCGAACCCCGACGCGTGAGCGAGCGCTACCTTCGACTGCCTCCCGGCCAGCCGGTGACGCCCGAGCGCGCCGGCTGGCGCTACCTGTCGTTCTCCGTCCACGAGCTCGATGGCCCGATGACGGTCGGTGGCCCGGACATTGAGACGGCGGTCGTCGGCCTCGCCGGCGGTGCCTTCGTCGTCGGAGAGCTCGAGCTGCCGGGGCGCACGTCGGTCTGGGACGGGCTGCCGTCGGCCGCCTACCTGCCACCGGGCTTCGTCGCGATCGTGGCACCGGCAGGATCATCGGTCACCGTGGCGGTCGCGCACGCCCCCGCTTCCGGTCGGGCCGCCGCCGAGGCACCTGTTCGCATCGGTCCCGAGGACGTTCGTGTCGAGGTCCGCGGTGCGGGCAACGCCACCCGCCAGATCAACCACATCATCACGCCCGACTTCCCGGCCGACCGGCTCGAGGTGGTCGAGGTCTATACGCCGTCGGGCAACTGGAGCTCGTGGCCGCCCCATAAGCACGACACCGACGACATGCCGCGCGAGGCGATCCTGGAGGAAATCTACTCGTACCGCTTCCGGCGGCCGGAGGCGTGGGGCGTGCAGCGCCTGTACCGCGCCGATGGATCGCGCGACGCGCTCTTGTCGGTCCGTGACGGCGAGACGGTCCTGGTGACCGATGGCTACCACCCCTTCGTGGCCACCCACGGCGACGACGCCTATTACCTCAACGCCCTCGCCGGCGACCATCGCACCATGGCCTGCTCGTTCGATCCGAACCTGGAGTTCGTGATGGAGGAGTGGGCCGGAGTCGCCCCCGATCCCCGGGTGCCTCTTGTTCGCTGAATGGGTCACGCCGGCTCCGCAGCTCCACGCGGACATGAGGCCATTTGCGGAGCGCGTCTGCTCGGCGGGGTATATCGCGCAGAACGCTGAAGAGCCCTGTAACGTCAGGCTTGCAAGGTGCAAGATCGGCCCAGGAGGCGGCATGTCGTGCTTGGCAGGCGATCGCGTCGCTCAGGCGCTGAATTCGTCAGTACGTATCCTCGAGGCAGACGACGTCCACGCCGCCGCCGCCGACACCGCGTCGCGCGCATGAGCGACCGTGCACCGGACGCGGTGCTCTGGAATCTATTTTGGGGCGCACTCGGCACGAGAGCGCTCGGCGTCGTCGCGGACCTCCGCATCGCGGACGCGCTCGCGTCGGGACCGCGGGAGATCAACGATCTCGCACGCGAGGTGGGTGCCGATGCCGACGCCCTGCGCCGCATCCTCCGCGGACTCGCGAGCGAAGGGGTTTTCGCGGAGGAGGAGCGCGGCGTGTTTCGCAACACCGCCGCTTCAGTACTGCTGCGCCGCAGCGGCGTGGACGACTTCGCTCACCTCTTCGGAAGCGCCTGGCACCGCGCCGCTGGCGAGCTCGACGCCACCGGCGAACCGGTCTTTGCTCGAACGTTCGGCATGGACTTCTGGGCGTGGTTGGCCGAACACCCCGATGAGCGAGGTGCGTTTGACCGCGCGATGGCGCAGAGCCTGGAGATGAAGCTCGAGCGGCTCGAACGCGTCGAGTGGCGCGGCGACGAGACGGTCGTCGACATCGGGGGCGGCAACGGGGCGGTGCTCGTCGAGCTCGTGCAGCGGCATTCTGGCCTCCGGGGAATCGTCTTCGATCTACCAGAGACGGTGAGGAACGAGGAGACGTTCGGCGACCGTTGCCGATTCGTCGCCGGTGATTTCTTCGAGCGTGTTCCTCGCGGGGACGTCTACGTTCTCTCCACCATCCTCCACGACTGGGACGACGAGCGTGCGAGCGCGATCCTCCGCACCATCCGCGCAGCGGCTCCCGACGATGCCCGTGTGATCGTCATGGATGCCGTCATACCGACGGGGAACGAGCGCCACGGCCCGAAGTGGCTCGACCTGCTGATGCTCGTGCTCTTCGCCGGACGGGAGCGCGACGAGGAGCAGTGGCGGGAGCTGCTCGACGGTGCCGGATTTGAGCCCGTCCAGATCGAAGATGGACTGATTCAGGCCCGGTGCGGCTGAGCAGAAGGCCGCCCGCTGGCACTGGCAGATCGACGTCATCGGCGTCGGAGCCGTTCGGTCGAACGTGACCGTGGCGCAAGCGACCCTGGAAACCAGAGACCCTGGAAGCGTCGCCTCGGCTCGCGACCCTCAGATCGCAGCTCTCCTCGCCGTTCTGAGCGTGAACGACCAGGCTGGTGGTCGGGTCCGGCGAAGATACGCCAAACGCCGCCGCGTCCCGGCATCGGTCCAGCGCGAGGCGTTGACGGACGGATGCGCGTCCACCGTGGACCGATACAGCCGGTCGTTGATCTGCTCGCCGGCCTTGAGCATCTCGAGTGCCCGTCGAAGTGCCATGCCGGCAGCATCCGCCCTGACCCCATGGGCGGCATCGCCCCTTCGGCCACCATCGGCGTGGGCCGTTCGACGTAGGGGAAGGACCGTCGTTCCATACCGCCCTCGACTGCACCGCACCCCCGAATCTTTCGTCTGTCGGTAATCCGCGGCGCCTGCCGCCGTTTTGTCTTCCGTCACGGCCCCGAGGCCACCGAGCACGCATGACGGAGAACGAACGACATGAGCCCCGACAAGCTGCCCCATTCGGACAAGCTTCCCTGGCACGCCGACATCGGCGAGCCGATTCGGACCCACACGCGCACCCGGCTGGCCGTGAGCGCGCCACTCGGTGTCGGCATGCTGCTCCTCGCCGGGGCGGTGGCCTTCGGGCACGCCAGCGGCACATTCGAAGCCATCGGCCAGTCGTCCCGGCCGGAACTGTCGCCCGTCGCCGTCGAACCTCCGGCGAACAAGGTTGATACGACGCCGAAGCCCGACGGCGAGATCGGCGCCCGGGACCTCGAGCCCGCCCGATATGAGCCCACGGCGAAGCCGAAGCCGACCCCCACCGACGCCCCGAAGCCCACGGCTGAGCCGACCGCCAAGCCGACGCCGGTTGCAGAGCCGACCTGGAAGCCGACCCCGCAGCCGGAGCCGAAGAAGACGGCGGCGCCGACGGCCGCCCCGGTCGTGGCCGCGCTGGCGCTGAGCGTCCAGCCTTCCGAGTACGCGGGCAAGGTCGTCCTGGCCTGGACCGCATACGGCGGCGAGGGCTTCGAGTACTACAAGGTCGTGCGCTCGACCGATGCATCCGTCACCTGGCCGCCCTCCGCCGGCGACGAGCTCGTCGCGGCGATCGGTGCGCGCGAGGAGACGTGGGGAAAGGATCGGCCGCCATGCGGCGCCACCTGGTTCTATCGCGTCTTCGCGGTGCGCAAGACCGACGGTGGCTACGTCGTCCTGGCGCCGAGCAACACGGTGTCGGCAACGGCCGCCTGCCCGCCGCCCGCTCCGACCACCAAGGCGATCGGCCTCGAGCTGTCGGTCGTGGATGACGGGGTCCAGCTGACCTGGGCTGCCTGCGCCAGCGAGCATTTCAACGCCTACAAGATCGTTCGGTCGGCCACGAACGCGGAGCCGATGTACCCGGAAAACGCCGGTACGGAGCTCATCGGCGTCATCGGCGACCCGGGCGAGACGTGGTTCGTCGATGCCCACGTCAAGTCCGGCCAAACCTGGACCTATCGCGTCCTGGCCCGCGCGGATGGCGGCGGTGGCACCTACATCGCCTGCCAGACGCCGGCGCTGACGGTGACGATCCCGTAGGACCATGGGCGGGGAGGTACCGGTGGCTCCAGTACCCCGGGGCCGTTGTCCGGGCCTCCCCACCCACCTACGGTTCGCGAGCCGATGGACCAACCAGGCCCGACCAGAGCATCCCGCATGGCTCCCGACCGGGAGCGAGCGCTGGTCGCTGCCGCCCGCAACGACCCTCGGGCCTTTGGCGAGCTCTATGACTACTACCTGCCGCGGATCTACGGCTTCATCGTTCGACGGGTACAGGAGCGCAGCGTGGCCGAGGACATCACCGCGACAACCTTCCAGCGCGGCCTCGAGGCGCTGCGACGAGGTACCTTCCGCAACGACGCCTTCGGGGGCTGGCTGTACCGCGTGGCGGCAAACGCCGTCGTCGATCACGTGCGGGCCGGACACCGAGTCGTCCCGTTCGACGAGGCCGTCCCGGCCGTGGACCCGGCCCCCTCGGTCGAGGCATTCGGTGCGTCACTGGACCGCGACGAGCTGCGCGTGGCACTCCGTCGGCTGCCGGAGACGCATCGGCGGATCCTCCTGCTCAAGTTCTTCGACGACCTCGATGCCGAGGAGATCTGCGTACTGGTCGGATGCTCCCGGCGCACCCTGGCAGTCAAGCTCCATCGCGCGCTGGCTGCCCTGCGCGCGGCCATGCTGATCGACGCTCGCGAGGCGACCGATGCGGCCTGACGATCGATTCGACGCCCAGCTCGAGGCCGAGCTCGCAGCCGCCGGTGCCGTCGCCCGTGCGTCCGCCAGCCAGGTCCCGGCCGCCGCCTTCGCATCCGGCCTGCGCTCGCAGCTGCTGACGACGCACGCCGCTTCGGTCGCCGCGCCGGTGCGTTCCGCGGCGCCTCGCCGGCGGTGGTCGCTTCGGCTGGCGCCCGGCCTCGCGGCCCTCTTCGGCCTGGTGCTGGTGACGATCGTCGCCGCCGGCGTGATCCGCTTCATGTCACCGCCGCGCCAGGCGCCGGTGCCGACCGCATCGCCCGCGGCGGTGGTCGTCCCCGGCATGGTCGTCGGCGCCACCTTCACGCCGACGCCCAGTCCCATGCCCACCCCGACGCCGAGCCCGACTCCGACCGCCTCGCCGACACCGAGCCCAACCCCGTCGCCGACTCCGTCGCCGACCCCCACGCCCACGCCGACGCCCACGCCCACCCCGACACCGAAGCCAACCGTGGCGCCGACACCGAAGCCCACGCCCACGCCGACGCCCGCGCCGCCACCGATCGGCACCATGTCGCTGAGCACGGCCGGCTGCCCCGGCGGCGTGATCCTGTCGTGGTCACCGATCTCGGACGAGCGTTTCGCCAAGTACCGCACCGTGCGCAGCACTTCGGCCTCGATCCCGGCGGTCTGGCCGCCAGCCGGAGGAGCGGTCGAGGTGCCCACGGCCAAGTCCGGCTCGATGAGCGCGGCCTCTGGCTACGACGCGCCCGCCTCGCCGGGGACGAAGCTCCATTACCGGACGCTCGCCCTGGATGCGGCCGGCTCCGTCATCGCCGCCTCCGGCGTTGCCTCGGCGGCATCCCAGCCGGCGAAGAACCTCGGCTCGCTGGCCGTCGCGCCCGATCCGGGCGGCACGCGCTTCACGTGGACGCCATTCACCGGGTCGGCGGCGTGCTTCACCTATTACAAGCTGGCCTACACGATCGACGGTTCCACGCCCTCGTACCTGGAGGGAGACCCGTACCTGCTCGCGTCCGGGGACCAGGGACAGGCCACGTACGTCTCGGGGGACCTCGTCTCCGGCAAGACCTACACGCTGCGTCTCCAGGTGATCCGGGCAACCGATACCGGCGCCTTCCTGGTGGCACAGACCGCGGTTGCGACCTACACGGTTCCGTAGAGAGCAGTCCGCCCGGCACCGGCAGCCGCTCGCCTCCTCGACGAGAGGTTCAGCCTCAATCTGGCTCCGTGATGACACCGTGCCACAGGGTGGTGGCGCACGGGTCGTCGGCGCAGAGGGCGCCTGCATTCACCTCGCCAACCGATCCGGCAACCGCTTCGATCCAGAGCGAGGTCTCGGTTGGCGGCGACGTCTCGGTCCAGGAGCTCGCGTCCGGCGACGTCCAAACCATCGGCGGAGCGGGCTCGTTGCTGGTGGCACCACCGACGGCAACGAATCCGCGGTCGACCGCAGTCACGCCGATGGCACTGCCTGCTTCGCCCATCGGGGCCACCGTCCACGTCTCGCCGTCGGTGGACCGCCACGCGACCGGGATGGGTGACGCGGCTGCCCCGGACTCGCCGACCGCAACGATCTCCGTGTCGGACACGACGAGGTCGCTCGCGACGCCCATCCCGTCCTCAGTGGCCGATGCCAGCAGGACCATGCCCCATGTCGCTCCGTCGTCGTCGGAGATCCAGGCGGCTGGTGTCCCTTCGTCGAGCTGACGGCCGACCGCGACCAGCCGGTCCCCGAAGGCCGCCACCGCCTTCACCTCGGCGACCCGCATCGACGATGGGCGATGTTCCGACCACTCGACGCCGTCGTCGGTCGTCACGATCACCGAATCGAATGGCAAGGTTCCGGCGTAGGTCCAGACCACGCCGACCGCACCCGGGCCGCCGGCGGTGATCGCCCGCAGGCCGAATGGCAAGGCGGAATTGCGATCCTCCTCCCACGACGAGCCGCTGTCGGTCGATCGCCAGGTGACCCAGGCGAACTGGTCCGATGGCACGGCACCCCAACTGCCGACCGCCACGAGCACATCGCCGATGACCACGACCCCTTCCGCCCGCATCGCCTCGTCCGCCGCCCGGATCGTCGCGATCGTCGCGCGGGTCCAGGCCGTCCCGTCCGAGCTGGTCCAGATCGCGGCGTCGCGGCCGGCACTGCCGGTGGCGAACCAGCGACCCTCGATCAGGCTGATGCCGTGGACCGCTACACCGCCCTCGCCGCCTTCGTCGCTCCGGCCGGGATGCTCGAAGCCCGGGACCTCCTCCCACGCGACCTCGAAAGACCCGCCGGCAGCGGCGGTCGGGCTCGGATCGAGGGAGGGTTCGACGCTCGGGCTCGAGGTCGGCGTACTCGACGCCGAGGCTGACGCGGAAGCCGATGCCGATGTCGCGACGGATGCGCTGGGCATCGGTTCGTCCGGCGGGCGGTTGAGCGTGACGACCAGGACGATGCCGATGAGGACGACGGTCGCGATGATGACGCCGGTGACGGCTGGGCGTGACAGGGCTCGTCCCTCCCGAAGGGCAGCTTGGTCGCCAGCCTACGACACGGAAGGCCGGCGTTCGAGCGATCGACGTGCTGCGACGGACGCTTGTTGCACGCGCGCCCGGTTGCACCGCATGGACCGAAGGCGCAGTGGGACGGGTCCTACGCCACCCCGCGCCGGACACGACGACACCCGGTCCGGGGGCGCCGGAACCGGGTGTCGCAGCGAGCGGCGGGTGTCAGGCCGGTGAGGTGACCTGCTCCTCCGCCCGATCCAGCGTCTCCTCCGCTTTCGTGGCGGCCTGGTCGACCGTGTCGCGGACCGTGTTGCCCAGCTGACGACTGGCATCGCCGAGGAGCTGACGCTCATGCGTCGTCTCCGGCGCCAGCGAGCCGATCAGCGCGCCGGCACCGATGGCGATGGCACCCATCGCCAGGGGATTGGCCTGCATGAAGCGATCGGCCTTCCAGCCCACCTGCTCGACGGTCTGCCCGGCGCGGCTCATGACCTCGCCGGTCGCCTGCTGTGCCGTCTCCGCGGCGGATCCGACGGTGTCGCCAACGGTGGACGCCACGTCCTTCGCCTTCGAGCCGAGGCCTTCGGAGCCCTGATCGGTGCCGTACATCGCGGCCGGTCGGCTCTGGTAGCCGTAGCCGGTTCCGTACTGGGTCGTCCGGTGCCCGTTGGTGCCCGGCGTGCGGTTCGCCCACAGCATCGCCAGCCCCGCCCCGGCGAGCGCCGCCGGGATCGGGTTGCGCTTGATCGTCTCCATGACCATGTCTGACATCCCCTTCGCGGTCTCTTCGACGCGACCGATGGTCGCCTCGCGTACGTTTTCCTTTGCCTGCTCGACGAGGTGGCTGGGCTCGAGCCGGTCTCCCAGCTCGTTGAGCGTCCCGCCCATCTCGAGCCGGGTCTCCTCGATCTCGGCGCGGATCTCCGCCACCTCGACCTGCTCCTCGTCGCTCATCGACTCATCCGGGTCGAGACCGGCCTGGGCCGCGTCCTCCTCGGCGAGCCGGATGTCGTCGTTGCGCTCCAACGTCACTTGATCTGCTCCCTGACGAACTCGACGTTCTCGCGAACCGTCTCGGCCGTCTGCTTCGGTGCCATCTCGGTGCTCTGGATCTGCTTCACGCCCATCGAGGTCACGATCCCGCCGATGGCGAGCGTCACCGCCGCGACGATCAGCGCCGCGAGCCACGCGTCGAGTCCCGCCTCGATGAGGCCGAACACGATCGCGGCCAGCAGGACGAGCAGCCCGGCGTAGAGGACCGCTCCGCCTGCCCCGGCCATCGCCGCTCCGCGGCTGGCCCGGCCGACGCTCGAGGTCACCTCGACGCGCGCGAGGTCGATCTCCTTGCGCACGAGCGTGCTGACCTGGCGTCCCAGATCACCGAGGAGGTCGCCGATCCCTCGGCTCTCCTCGCGGGTCTCCATCTCAGATCCCCTCGGAGCTGCGCGCGCCGGAGGTGCCGTACGGCGTGGTCGTGCCGAGCGGCTCGCCATACAGGCTCTGGCTCTGGCCCTGGTTCTGGCCGCCCGCGGCCTTGATGAAGCGCGACGCCGCGACACCCAGCAGGAACGCGCCGCCCAGGAAGATCAGCGGCTGGCGCCGGGCGACGTCCTCGACGTTGCCGATGATCTGGCGAGCATCGGTCTCTCGCAGGTATTGCGCGACCTTCTCCGCCTGGTCGGCGGCGCCGAGCGCCACGTTGGCGATCTGCGGCTGGTCGATCTGCATGTCGGTCGACACGCGACGGATGGTCTTCGCGACCTGGTCGACGCCGTCGGCGGCCGCCTCACGGCCTCGGTCTGCCTGGCGGATGCCGATGTCGGTCGCTCGCTCGGCGAGGTGCCCGACGCTCTGGCCGGCGTCCCTGCCGGCCTCCGCCAGCGGATGCGTCGACTCGGCGCCGTTCGCGACCTCGATGGCCGGCTCGTCGAGCGTGGTGGTGGATCGGTAGTCGGTCATAGTGAAGATGCCCCCTGCGGAATTTGTTGGCTGGACCGTCTTCAAATGCAGCGGGCATGCCATTCGGCTCAGCCGCCGAGCGGGCGACGGCACGTCATGCCAGGCGGTCGAGGGCTCGTCGCAGCGACGCCCCTTGCCGGCGCGCCGTACCCTTCCGCCATGGCCGAGGTGCCCGAGCTCATGGCCGTCCCTGCCGCGATGGAACGTCGCATCGTCAGCGTCCTGTTCGCCGACCTGGTCGGCTTCACGCCGCTGTCGGAGCGGCTCGACGCGGAGGACGTGGCCACCGTCCAGGACGCGTACTTCGCCGCGACGCGCGAGACGATCCAGCGCTATGGCGGGGTGCTCGAGAAGTTCATCGGCGATGCGGCGATGGCGGTCTTCGGAGCCCCGCGGGCGCGCGACGACGACGCCGAGCGGGCGGTGCGGGCAGGGCTGGCGCTCATCGGCGCCCTGGAGCAGCTCGAGGCCGGCCTTGGCATGGAGCCGGGGACGCTCCAGCTGCGGGTCGGGGTCAACACCGGCGAGGTGGTGCATGCCGCCTCCGGCCCCGACACCGGCCGGGTCACCGG
>DASVEH010000443.1:0-6339 GCA_036380655.1 Candidatus Limnocylindria bacterium
GCCCTCGAGCACCGCCTGCGCCGGCCGCAGCCGGCCGTTGTAGCCCGACGCCATGGCCGCGCCATAGGCGCCCACCTCGCCGATCGCGAGCAGCGATCCCTCGCCGGAAACCTCCCGCAGGTCCCGTGCAAGGACGTCACCGGCCTCGCAGACCGGGCCCGACAGCGTCCAGCCGTCCACGCCCCCCGGCAGCGCCGCGCCGGCGGAGAGGACGGTGACCGGGTGCCGCGCGCCGTACAGCATCGGCCGCAGCAGCTCGGTCATGCCCGCATCGGCGATCAGGTGGCCGCGTGCCTGCACCCGGACCACGCGCGTGAGCAGCCAGCCCGCGTCCCGCACGATCGTCCTCCCGGGCTCCACGACGAGGCGTGCACCGTCGGGCAGGTGCGGCCGCACCGCGCTGGCCCAGGTGGCGGGCGCACCATCGAACCCACCGCCGAGGTCGATCTGCGGCGCACCTGTTTCCTCGGCCAGCCGCGCGAGGAGCGCCGCGAGCCGGCCGAACGGCGCCGGATCGGTGATCGCGGAGCCGATGTGGGCGCCGATCGATGCCGGCCGGCGTCCCGCACTCGACAGCCTGGCGATCGCCGCCGGCAGCTCCGAGAGCGCGATGCCGAACTTGGCTTCCGCGGCGCCGGTGGCGAGGTGCGGATGCGTCCGCGCCTCCAGTGCGGGGTTGATCCGCAGGCCGATCCGTCCGTCGCCGGCGGCGAGCAGTGCGTCGAGGGCGCCAAGCGACTCGGCGTTGACGAGCGCTCCACTGGCGAGCGCGGCGGCGAGCTCCGCATCGGTCGCTCCGACGCCGTTGACGACGACCCGCTCCGGCACGGCGCCCGCCCGCAGGGCCAGTGCCAGCTCGACCGGTCCGACCACCTCGAAGCCGATGCCGTCCCGCGCCAGTCGACGCAGCAGCGCGGGGTCGGGGTTGGCCTTGACGGCGTACGCGACGAGGGCCCCGGGGAGCGCTTCGCACCAGGCGGCGGCTGCCCGCGATGCCGCGTCGAGATCGGTGACGTAGAGGGGAGTCCCCCACCGCTCGGCGGCCTCGATCAACAGCTCGCGCGGGACGGTCACGCGGCCGCGTGCGGAGGCACCGTTCATCGGCCTATTGTGCCCCGATGAGCACCAATCCCAGCACCGTTCTCCAGATGCGCCTCGTCGTCGAAGCCGACGACTACGACGAGGCTGTCCGCTTCTACCGTGACGTACTCGGGCTGCCCGAGCAGGCCGCCTTCGAGGGAGAGGGCGACGCGCGGGTCGCCATCCTCGAGGCGGGGCGCGCGACCCTCGAGATCGCCAATCCCGCGCAGAAGCGGATGATCGACGAGGTCGAGGTCGGCCGCCCGGTGGCGCCGCGGATCCGCGTGGCCTTCGAGGTGGCCGACAGCGCATCGACGACCGATGAGCTGGTGGCCGCCGGCGCGGAGCTGATCGCGCCACCCGTGGAGACCCCGTGGCGGTCTCTGAACTCCCGTCTCGCGGCGCCGGCCGGGCTGCAGATCACGCTCTTCGAGGAGCTCGAGACGCTCGAGGAGCGCAGGGCGCGCGCCGGCTTCGGGACGGACGCGGTGCGGTCGAGCGATCGAGAGGGCTAGGGAGCGACGACCCGCCAGTGGAGAGGCTCCTCGAGCTCATCCCCGCGACAGCTGGTGAGGCGCGACGGCGGGAGCCCCTCCGCCATCAGCTCGTAGGAGTGGACCGCGCCTCTCGCGACGAGCGTGACCGAGGCACGAGGGCCGTCCGCGGCGACCCCCTCCAGGCGCACGTCGTCGAGGCCGGTCAGCCCGTGGCGCAGCCGCACATCCTGTTCGGCCACCTGGGCCGCCGCCGGCCAGGCCGAGCGACCGCGAAGGTGAGCGGCGTCCACGGTGCCGCCGAGGTACGCATCGGCCAGCCGAGGCCCATCCGCGGGACTGACACGGCCGTAGACGATGCCGTCGGGCAGGCAGACGAGGTTGGCGGCGAAACGATGCCCGCCGAGATGGGTCGTCTCCCAGGTTCGATCGGCATGGCGTGACGCCATCGCGGCCGCGAGCAGGCGTCCGCGGATGGCGCAGCAGGCGTCGCGCTTGCCGTTCGTGCAGACCAGGAAGATCGGGTCGTGGACGGGAGCGCCGAACTCGGCCATCGGCGTCCCGGCGAGCTCGCTCGCGGTCAGCTCCGAGGGATGCTCGACGGTGCGCGTCGCCATCTCCCGGGTCTCTGTGTCGACCAGGATGGCGCGCCGCAGGAGATCGGCGGCCGGGTCGCCCTCGCGACGCCGGACGAGGAGCGGTCGAAGGCCGAGCGACCTCGCCTCGCGCGCGAACTCGGCTCCGAGGACATCTTTGACCGCATCGGTTCCCCAGGCACTGCGATCCTCGAGCAGCAGCCATCGGCTCCGCTGATCGACCGTGCCGATCATCGGCTCGTCGAGCTCCTCGGCCAGGGCCGAGCAGCGCATGGGCGCCTCCAGGCTCACTCGACCTGGCCCGGGATTTCGCGCAGACTCCTCACCGGCGAGAAGAATACGGGCAGGAAGCCAAGGAACGCCCCGATGGCCGAGACCCAGAGCGCGATCTGAAGGCCCACAGTGGCGCCAAGGACGCCGCCGATGAGCGCGCCAACCGGGATCGTGCCCCACACGATCAGGCGCATGGTCGCGTTCATGCGGCCCAGCATGCGGTCCGGGGTGATCGCCTGCCGCAGGCCGACCTGGTTGACGTTGTAGACCACTGTCGCGAACCCGCCGACGAGGCCCCACGCCACGAGGAACCAGAATGGGTCGTCGACCGGGGCGAGCGGAATGAATACCAGGGCCACCCCAGCGAGCATCGCTGTGCCGATGATGACCGGCCCGGTGCCGAATGCCCTGGCCAGGCGCCCGCCTGTGAGCGCACCGAGCAGGACGCCGAGGTTCCCGATGGCGAAGATGATGCCGATAGTCCCGGCGCTCAGCTCAAGCACGTTGACGATGTAGAGCAGCATCACGACCTGGCCGATGTTGCCGAACAGATTGAGCGTTCCGGTGCAGGCTGCGATGTTGCGGAGATACGAGCTGTCGCGCACGTAGGCGAGCCCCGCGCGGGCCTCCTGCCACATGCTCGGACGCGTCCCGTCCGCCGGATCGTGCGGCGTCGGGCCGGCTTCCGGACGCCGGATCAGGCCGATGAAGAGGGCGGCGCCGAGGTAGCTGATAGCGTCGAACGCGATCGCGAAGGGCGCTCGCACGAGCTCGATCAGGAAGCCGGCCACTGTCGGACCGATGACCGACGAGCTGGCGCGCGAGAGCTCAAGCTTCGAGTTTCCCTCGACCAGCTCATCGCGCTCGACCAGGCTCGGCAGGTAGGACTGGTACGCGACATCGAAGAAGACCTCTAGAGTGCCCGCCAGGAAGGCGACCACGTAGATCTGGACCATCGTCAGCCATCCACCGAGAAATGCGATGGGGATCGATGCCAGCACGGCGGCGCGGGCGAGGTCGGCGCCCATGAGGATCGGACGCCGGCGCATGCGGTCGACCCACACGCCGGCGGGCAGCGTGAAGGCGATCCACGGCAGAAAACGGACGACTCCCAGGATGCCCATCTCGAAGGCGTCGGCTCCAAGGGTGACGATCGCCACGAAGGGGAGGGCGAGCAGGGTGATCTCGTCGCCGAACTGGCTGATCGTCTGGCCCGACCACAGCTTCATGAAATCGCCCTGGCGCCACAGGCTTGGGCGAGGCCGCGTCACGGCGGTGGCCAGCTCGGCGTCGGACGGATCGGCCCGGGAAGTCGGCTCGAGGGACACCTCAGGTCGCGTCCCTTGCCGTCTCGGCCCAGTCGGGCACGTAGAGGCCGGCAACGAGGCCGAAGGTCTCCCCGCTCCCGGGCGCGCCATCGGCGAATTCCTCGACGAGCTCTTTGAGCAGCCGCGCGAAGCGGCGCGCTCGCGCCACCGGCATGCGTGCGCGCACCACCACCGACATCGATGGGTCGTCCGGCTCGGTGGCCTGCCGTGCCTCCGCGACCGCTTGACGCAGGGGCATCGTACCGAGGTCGGGGTGACCGCTCGCGACCGCTGCCTCGCCCTCGGGAAGCCGGAATTGCCTCGCGACCCGCGCGTAGCGTTTCTCCGTCACCCCCCGGACCCGGTTCGTCTCCGCGAGGCGGATGAGGCCGGTGGTCTCCAGCACGCGCACGTGGTGGCCGATCGTGCCCTTGGCGACCTTCAGCGTGCGGGCGAGCTCCTGGATGCTGGCCGGGCCGTCCAGGAGGCGGCCAAGGATGCGCCAGCGCGTCGGATCGCCGAGGGCCTGCAGCTGATCCGGCCGCGAAATCATCAGGTGATCATCCACGACGATTGGTCCGTTTTCGTTGCATGGTTGGCAAGTCCCGACCATTACACCACCGACGTCAAGGCGGTGCCGGTGTGGCCAGGGACACCTAGTGGGTGCGCACCCGTGCCATCGTCAGCCCGTCGCCGATGGGCAGGATCACGTGATCCACCCGCTCGTCGTCGGCGATCTTCTCGTTGAGCGCCCTGATGGCCGTCACGTTGTCGCCCTCGGCGGCCGGGTCGGCCACCTCGCCGCTCCACAGCACGTTGTCGATCAGGATCAGCCCGCCGGCGCGCACGACACGCAGGCAGCCCTCGTAGTAGGCGTCGTAGCTCGGCTTGTCGGCGTCGATGAAGGCGAGGTCGAAGCTGTCGTCCTCCAGCCCCTCGATCGTGTCGACGGCCGGCGCCAGGCGCAGCTCCACCTTGTCCGCGACGCCGGCGTCCGCCCAGGCGCGTCGCGCGACATCGGTCCATTCGCGGCTGACGTCGCAGCACAGGATCCGGCCATCCTCGGGGAGCGCCAGCGCCATCGCCGTCGAGCTGTAGCCCGTGAAGGTGCCGATCTCCAGGATGCGGCGGGCACCCGTGAGCCTGACCAGCATCGCCATGAATGCGCCCTGGTCGGGTCCGATCTGCATGTTGTGCTCGGGGAGCTGCTGGGTCTCGACGCGCAGGCCCGCCAGCACCGGATGCTCGCGCACCCCGAAACGATGGACATACGCGACCAGCCGGTCGGTGAGGTCGAGCGTGCGGTTCGCCATGGCGCGCCGATGGTACGCGACCGATGCCAGCGCCGCTCGCCCTGATGGGCGCCGGGGCGGAGCGGCGAACGGACGTGGAAGAGCGGCAACCGCCTATTCCCCCAGGAGCCAGGCCTCGCGGTGCGTGAGCGGGACGTCCGCGCCGTCGAGCCAGCGCAGGACGAAGTACTCGGCGTCGATCGCCGCATCGGCGAGATCGTCCGGCAGGTCGAGCAGCCAGCCAAGGTCCTGGCGCTGGGTCTTGTGGCAATCCATGCTGCGCCGCTTCGCCTCGAGATGGGCGGAGACGTCGATGCGGGTGGTGATCTCGGCCTCGCTGCGGCCGAACTCGAAGGCGTCGCTCTCCTGGTCCTCGATCGCCTCCCCCACCTGCGCGACGGCCGCCGCGGTGGAGGGGTTGAGCTGGTCGGCGGGGGCCGACACCACCGCGTCGAAATCCCAGGGAAGCGCGATCCCGCGCTCTTTCATGGCTCCCATCAGCTCGAACCAGCGCTCCCGCGCGAACGCGACCTCGTAGAAGCGCGAGACGGCCCACGGCTCCCCCGCTGAGGCGCCATAGGCATCGCGGGCGATGCGGGCGGCGTTGATGTGGTCGGGGTGGCCGTAGTTGCCGTTCTCGTCGTAGCTGACGATGACACTGGGCCGAGCGGCCTCGACGATCTCGACCAGCCGGCGCGTGGCCTCGGTCAGATCGGACTGCCAGAAGGACTGCGGGTGAGCATTGGCGTCGGTGCCCATCATCCCCGAGTCCCGGTACCCGAGCCGGTGGTGGTGGATCGCCCCGCCTCCCAGCGCGTCCACCGAGCACGCAAGCTCGGCGGCGCGGATCTCGGCGAGCCGCGGACGCGCCTCGTCGGGATCGAGGGTCGGATCGTGGACCTCACCCTCCGCGCCATCGGTGCAGGTGACGAGGTCGACGCGGACACCCTCGGCGACCAGGCGCGCGATCGTTCCTCCGGTCGCCATCGATTCGTCGTCGGGATGCGCGTGGACGAAGAGAACGCCGCCCGGGCCGTCAACCTGCATGGACCGATACCTCCTCCCCGATGGTAGCGAGCGCCAGCCGCGCGTCACGCTCCCCGATGGCGATCGCGTCCGCGACACGGCTGAACTGCAGCGCATTCATGTGCCCAAGGCGCGGCGCGATGAGCAGGTCCGGCGGGCGGTGGACGACCGGGTCCGCCCAGCGCGCGGTCAGCATGGCGAGGTAGCGACGGGCGGTGAGCCGATCCTGCGCGCTCCCGACGCCGAGTCGTGCCGAGACGGCGCGCAGGAA
>DASVEH010000444.1:0-9131 GCA_036380655.1 Candidatus Limnocylindria bacterium
CGTACGGGTCGGTCGAGCCGCTCATCGCGGCCGCGATCCTCGACGAGGCGGGCATGCCCGATGCCGCCGACGACGCCTACCGGCTCTCGCTGCTCACCCAGCCGCTCACCCGGTTCCTGGTCGACTGGCCGCGCACCATTCCCATTGGCGATGGCGCCATCGCCGACTACACCGATGCGTCCTGGCAGCTCAACGTCCTGCTGGCACGCGACGCGATGGGCGAGCCGGTCGATCCCGGCTCGTTCGCCGATCCGGCGGTCCGCGCGTTCGCCTGGGCGGTGGTCGGCGATCGGGAGGCGGCCGAGGAGCTGCTGCGCGACGCGATCGACGCCGCCCCGGGCGAGCCGCGCACCTGGGATCTCGCGATCGTGATGCGCGACGCCTGGGGAGCGGCGACCGACGACGAGGTCAGGATCGCCTCCGCCGTGCGAGGCCGGCGCTTCCCGCCCCGCGACCTGAGCGCCGGGACGCCGGGGCTTGCGCTCGACATCGGCAGCTTCCGCGCCTACCCCCTCGGCGGCTACGTGACCGGCGCAACGCGTCTCCGAACCGACCCGCCCTACCCGTGGGTCCTCCAGGAGGCCCTTCCCTAGTCTTCGAGCGGCAGGCGCTGGATCAGGGCGAGTCGCGGCCGCTCGGTGATCGGCTCGGGCACGAGCGGGAGGCGGAGCCAGGCGTCCCCGGCGCTGCCCGCCCGATACCGGGCATCGAGCCGCCGCGCACTGATGGCATCCAGGCCGAACCGGGCCAACGCCTCCGCCAGCAGGGTGCCCTCGCCGCGCAGCGCATGTGAGACGACACATCGGTCCCCATCGAGGAGCACGGCCTCGAGCCGCTCGCGGCGAGCCCCGAACGGACGACGCTCCCACGCGGAGCCTCCACTCCAGAGCAGGTCGGATGCGACGAACGCCGGCCGGCCCGCGCCGCGATCGCCCTCGAGACGCCGCCGAAGCAGGTCCCCATCGAGCCAGCCGCCCTCGTCGAGCGCCAGCAGCCAGCCGTCGAGAAGGACACCGTCCTCCATCAGCCGCTCCGGCAGCTCCTCGGCGAGCTCTCCGAAGGCGGTCAGTGCATCGGCGAGGCCTTCGGCCCGCAGACGGACGAGGCGGCCGTCCTCGATCCATGCCAGTGCCCGGATCCCGGGCCACCATGGCTCGAAGAGGTAGGCGGGGTCGTCGAACGGCGCGAATCCCTCAGCGGGCTGCATCGTCGCCACACGCGCCGGAAGGCGGCCGCTATCGGCCGTGTCGATCGAGAGGTCGAGCTGGTCTCCGGGCACGGCCCGCCGCGTCAGGCCGTCTTGCGGCGTCGCTGGCGCGGCGCCTCGGCCTCGTCGTCAGTGGCCTTCGCCTTCGACCTGGCCTTCGCCTTGGTGGCGACCTTGGTCGGCTGTGCCCCCTCGGCGCTGGCTGCCTTGCGGTCCGACCGCGCCGCGGCGACCGACGCCTCCAGGGCGGCCATGAGGTCCGTGATGTTCGTCGGCTCGGCGCGCTCCTGCGGCTCCGGCTTCTCACCGGCCACCTTCTTCTCGATCACTGCCATGAGCGCCTGCCGGTAGTCGTCGTGGTAGTCATCGGCGGAGAAGTCGCCGGTCATGCTGGCCACCAGCTGTTCGGCCATCTTCTTCTCCGAGGCCTTGATCTCGATCTGGTCCTCGGGCAGGTTGAGCTCGTCCATGGCCCGCACCTCGTCCGGCCAGTGGAGCGTGGTCAGGAGCATCGTGCTGCTGAACGGGTTGAGGGCGGCCAGCTGCTCGCGATCCTTGAGCACGATCTTGCAGATGGCGCTCTTGTTCTGCTCGGCGAGCACCGACTTGAGCAGGTAGAAGGCCTTCGCACCGATCTGCTCCGGCTCGAGGTAATAGGCCTGCTTCACGAACTGGGTGCCCTGCGAGTCACGCGCGGCGTTGATGAACATCTCGATCTCGATGGCCCGCATGGTCTTGAGCGGGACCGAGTCGATGTCCTCCTCGGTGACGACCACGTACTTGCCCTTGCTCCACTCGTAGCCGCGGACGGTCTCCGAACGGGGGATCACCTCGTCGTGGTACGGGCAGTACACCTTCATCTGGATACGATTCAGGCAGCTGGCGTGGAGAAGGTTGAAGCCGATGCCTCCGGTCTCCGTCGCCAGGTAGAGCTTGACCGGGATGGTCACCAGCCCGAACTGGATCGCCCCCCGCCACATCGATCGCGCCATGAGGTCTCGTGCTCCTGTTCAGCGTCCCGGCCGGCCGTGCCCTGCGCACCGTGAACGCGGGCGGTGATGGTACACCGGCCATGCAACCGAGCCGGGTACCCCATCGGTACCACCCCTAAGGGCCATAGCCGCCCACGCGGCCGTTGGCGACACTGGCGCCGACATGCATGACATCGCCCCGACGCTGCGCGCCTACGTCCTCGAGGATGATCCCGACATTGCCGCCCTCGAGGCCGATCTCCTTCGCGAGATGGGCTTCGTGGTGGTCACCTGCACGCGGATCGTCGAGCTCGGTGACCTGATGGAGCTGGCGCTGCCCCACCTGCTGGTGGTCGACGTCATGCTGCCCGACGGCGACGGGGGTGACATCACCGAGCTCCTGCGCACCGCGTGGCCGGGAATCCCCGCCATCATCGTGTCGGCGGCCAGCCGTGAGCGCCTCGCCGAGCTGGCGCCGATCGGCCCGGTCGTTGCCAAGCCGTTCGACCTCGAGGCCTTCCGGATCGCGGTCGAGCAGGCGCTCGAGAGCGGGCAGGAGCTCCTCAGCGCGTCGTGATCCGGCGGATGCCGATCCTAGAGGACCCGTGGGCCGGCCGGCCCGGTGACCGCCACCAGCGCCGCCTGCCCCCTGCCGTCCTCGCCGGTGAGCTCGTATCGATGCTCGATGGTGGCTACCGCCGACAGCATGGCGTTGACCGGACAATACCGGGTGGCCGAGAGCTCGATCGCACGGCGGAGGGCCTCGGCCTCAACGGCGCCGGCGACGCGGTGCTCGACGGTGATGGCCGTGAAGACCCTGGGGTGGGCGGCGGCCACCTCGCCGCTGATCACGATCTCGTAGCGTTCAGCGATCTGCCGCTTCTTGCGCAGGATGCTCGCAACGTCCATCCCGGTGCATCCGGCCAGGGCGGCCAGCAGCGCCTCCTTCGGCCCCGCCGCGGAGTCGTCGCCCTCGGGCGGATCCGCGTCCATGCTGATGACCTGGGCATGCTCGGTTCGGGCATCGACGCGGCTCCGGGCCGGATCGACCATGGCCGAGATGGTGATCGACATGCCGCCAGCCTAGCGGAGGGACGGAGGGGCCGATGCGCGTGATCCGGCCGGCTTCGCTCACTCCGCAGCGGCGGCGCCGATCGATGCTGCTCGCCTTCAGCATGCTCGCCTGCGGAATCCTCGCCGCCGAGCTGGCGATGCTCGGCACGGACGCCACCGTGGCGGCGACCGGGGTGATGGCCAGCGCTGCCGCGGTCGGGCTGGGCGTCGGCGCGGCATGGCTGGCACGCGTCGCGGGACCAGGTCGCCAACGCTCGGCGACCGACCTGCTGGAGTCCCTGTTGGCGCCGACGTTCGACGACAGCTACACCCTCGTCCTCAGCCCACGCCTCCCGATCCGCGACGCGGCCCGGCTCGACGGCCTGCTGATCGGTCCGGCCGGCGTGCGGGCGATGACCGTGCGCGACTGGGAGGGCCGCTATCGCGTGCGCGGGCGGGCATGGGAGTTCCACGCCGGCCGTCGCCGCGGCTGGATCCGCTGCCGCACCAACCCGAGCTTCGACGCGGTGTCGCTGGCCGAGGGCGTCGGTCGCTGGGCCGTCCAGGCGGGCATGAGCCACGTCTCGATCCGCGGGGCGGTCGCCTTCCCCCTGACCAGGTCGCGCATCACCCTCGAGGAGCCGGACGACGAGATCGTGACGGCCGGCAACGGACCGTGGTGGGCGAACGCCATCGGCCGTGCCCGGCGGCTCGATCCGGCCGCCGGTGCAACTTTCCTGACGGCCGTGCTCGACGCCGCCGAATCGTCCAGCGCCATCACCGCACCGAAGACCCAGCCCCGGCCGTCGCGCTAGCGGCGTCGCTCAGCCAGAGGGCTCGTCCGCGCGCAGCCAGGCCTCGGCCGTGCGTTCATCGAGGATGTCGGCGAGCAGCTCGTCCGGCTGCTCGTCATCGGCCACCAGTACCAGTTGCGCCGCCGCGCGGGCCACCGCCACCACCGCCGCGGTGCGTCCGAGCTCCGGATACGGCCCCGACGCGATCGTCACGTCGGTCATCGCGAGGAAGCGATCGACGACGTTGAGAAGTCCGTCCAGCGGCCGGCTGCCCATGGCCACGTGGATCGTGCCGCTCACGCGAACGGGCGGGATCGCGAGGTGCGCCTTCACGGCGCGCTTCGGGATCCGCATCTCGGAGCTGGCCTCTCCGTTCAGGCCCGGCGCCGCGAGGAGGATGATCGAGCCGACGTCGACGACGGCCGTCGGCGCGCCCAAGGTGGCGGTCGGATCCGCGTGCTCGCGGATGGTTGCCTGCTCGACGAGCAGGTGATTCGAGCTCAGCTGGTTGAGGATGTCGGTGACCCGGCCGAAGCGCGTCCGGACGGTGCCGGAGATGCGGTACGAATCGGTCAGCACGTCGACCTCGACCGGCTTGAGCGCGCTGATTCCACCGAACTGGTCCATCGGAGCCGATCCTATCCGACTCCGCCGGTTCGGCGCGCCTTCCAGATCTCCTCGGCGGGCCACTTCCGCGACCAGGCCGGGTCGACCAGCTCCTGCATGCCGGTCGTGGCGCCCTCCGGCGCGCGAATCTCGATGAGGTCGGTGACCTCGAAGCCGCTGGCGCGCAGCAGCCTGATCCAGTCGCCGTAGCCGAGGTGGAACTCGACCCCCGGCTCGTCCGGCCACTCGAACCGATGCATCCCGAAGTACGGCCGCAGCAGGCGATCCGCGGCCGGGCCCTCGTCGTCGGTGTCGGGCACGCACAGCACCCACAGCGTGCCGTTGCCCAGGAAGATCAGCTCGCCGCCGGGCCGGAGCAGGCGAGCCGCCTCCGGGATCCAGGCATACGGGTCGGCCCAGATCGACGCGCCGTACTCGCTGACCGCGAGATCGAAGCTCGCGTCGGGGAGCCCGGTCGCCTCGGCGTTGCCGTGGATGAGCGGGAAGTGGAGGTCGTACTCGTCCTGGAGCGCGCGCGCGGTCCTGAGCTGTTCGGCCGAGTTGTCGATGCCGGTGACCCTGGCGCCGCGCCGCGCCAGCCATGCCGACACGTAGGCGGTCCCGCACCCCAGCTCGATCACATCCTTTCCGGCGAGGTGCTCCGGGAGAACGTGGAGCTCCTCGTCCGGCACGCCGAAGATGCCCCACGTGACGTCGTTCGTCGCCCATGCGCGACGGCCGTGCGGCGCGTACCGCGGGGCGTTCACCTCGTCCCAGTACGCGCGGTTCCTCGCGACATGCTCGGGCAGCGGCTCGGGGTCCCTCACGGGCGGCATGGTACGGGATTCGCCCTGGACGTCCGGCGCCGGTCAGCCGCCCGCGTCCGAGCCCTCGCCCGTGGCGGCAATGCGCTCCGTCTCGCCGCCGGATCCGGTGGCCAGCAGGATGCGACCGGTGGCCTGCTCGGTGAAGAGGGCCTCGACGGTGGCGAGCGTGTCGATATCGGCGGGCGTCTTGTCGTCACGGATGCGGACGATGCGCGGGAAGCGCATGGCGAACCCCGACCGGTGGCGGGACGAGCGCATGATCCGGTCGAAGGCGATCTCGACCACCACCTCCGGGACCACGGTCCGGTACCGCCCGAAGTCCTGGACGGTCAGACCCTGGAATCGCTCCGTCATGGTGGCGATCTCCGCATCGGTCAGGCCGGTATAGGCCTTGCCGATGGTCAGCAGCCGCGCCTCCGGCTCATCGGACTCGCGCACGGCGAAGGTGTAGTCGGAGAGGACGCCGCGGCGCTTGCCGTGACCCCACTCGACGCCGACCACCACGCAGTCGAGCGTCGCGAGAGCCTTCTTCAGCTTCAGCCAGCCGAGGCCGCGGCGCCCGGGCTGGTAGGTCGAGTCGGGGTCCTTGATCATGAGCCCCTCGTTCTGGCGCTCCCGCGCGTCGTCGAACTGGCGGTCCACCTCCTCGACACCGCGGGCGGAGGCCAGGTGCGAGATGAGCAGCCGCTCAGCAGTCCGGTCCGGCAGGGCGAGGGCCTCGAGCCGGGAGCGGCGCTCGCGCAAGGGGGCCTCGAGCAGATCCTCCCCGCCGGCGTGCAACAGATCGAAGGCGACGAGCACCACCGGCACCTCCTCGAGCAGCTGCGCCGATGGCCGGACCCGGCCGAGTCTGGTCTGGAGTGAGGCGAAGTCGAGTACGGACCCCTGGCGCCAGGGCACCAGCTCGCCGTCGATCACGATCGGCGCATCGTCCCTCAACGGAGCGATCGCTTCCACGATCTCCGGGAACGAGCGGGTGACGTCGTTGAGGTCGCGGCTGAAGAGGCGCGCGGTGCCATCGGCCTCGAGGTGGAGCTGTGCCCGGATGCCGTCGTACTTGTCCTCGATCCAGGCTTCGTCGCCCACGCGGCGCATGACCTCCGCCGCGTCCGCCACCGGTGTGGCGAGCATGAACCGGATCGGCCGTCCGAGATGGAGGGCGGCATCCGCCAGGCGTCCGTCCCGAGCCAGCACCGCAGCCTCCCCGATCTCGCCGGTCAGCATGTGCGCCCGACGGACCGCAGCCAAGTCGACGTCGAAGGCCGCGGCGACGGCCTCCTCGAGCAGGCCCTCCCGCAACCCGATGCGCGTCTCGCGCGACGAGATCCTGCCGATCGAGCGAGCCTCCTCCGGTGTCGCCCGCCCGAACAGGTCGGCCAGCAGGCCGATGCGCGCCTCGCCGGTTCCGGCGGCGGCGATCGCGACGAACGCACCGGCGACATCGGCAACGCTGAGCGGAGGCTCGTCTCCATCCGGGGCGGCGACGAGGTCCGCCGCGGCATCGCCGAAGTCGGAGTGCCGCAGATAGGCGCTGCGCAAGGCCTCCTCGTCGGCGCCGCTGGCCCGGGCCAGGGCGGAGCCCTGCTGGACCCAGCCCATGCCGAGCCGGGCGGCCGGATCAGCCAGCGGCCGGCCGGCGAAGAAGGAGCAGGCCGCCACGAGGTCCGTCGGCGGAAGCTCTCGCAGGTATGCCGCCAGCAGGTCGCGCTTCGCGTTCTTGCTGCGGGTGGCGCCCACCGCCGCCGCGACGGCGGCGAGATCGGCAAACGGGCTGGAGGTCGGCGCCATCGAGATCAGGTCCCCGCGGCGACGGCGCGGTGTAGGATCGCCGCAGGGAGGGACGTCATGCGTGCATTCTTCGGCGAGTTCGACCGGCTCTCGCTCGGCGTGGTGCTGATCGGTGCTTCGATCGGCGCAGTATGGCTCGTGGCCATGAACCTGGGCATGCTGCTGGCCTCCGTCGCGATCACCGTGGGGTGCGTGACGCTCATCATCCGGCACCGCTGGATCGAGATCGGCCTCCTGATGATCGCGATCGGCCTCGTCGTCGTGGTCGGATACGGCACTTTCGGTCCTCCTCCGGTGCCGCCCCCGGTGGTGGACCCCGTCTCGGGAGGTACCACGGTCCCTCCCGAGGTGTTCGGCCCGGGGATGGCGGGCCTGATCCTCATCGGTGGCTTCGGGTTGACGGCCGTGGTGGCGACCTGGGACCTATGGGAGGGCCAGCGTCGCGAACGGCTCGACCGCCGTCACCGGGAGCGACGGGAGCGCCAGATCTCCGACGCGTGAGCCAGGCTTGACCTCCTCAGCCGAACCGCGCACGCTCACGGCATGGTCTTCCCGTGGCAACGACGCAACGTGCCTCCCGAGCTAGCCGAGCGCGTGCCACCCGGCCAGGTTCTGACCGAGAAGTTCCCGGTCCTCCATTTCGGTCGCGTGCCCGACTACGGTGACCTGTCGGGCTGGGACTTCCGGGTGTGGGGCGAGGTCGAGGAGCCGTTCACCCTGCGCTGGGCCGAATTCCGCGCTCTGCCGGTGGCGGACGAGACGCTCGACATCCACTGCGTGACCCGCTGGTCGAAGCTCGACACCCGCTGGGAGGGAGTGCCGTTCACCCACATCGCGGACGTCGCGCGTCCGACGCCGAACGCGCGATTCGTGATCTTCCACGCCGAGGCCGGCTACACCTCGAACGTTCCGCTCGCGACCGCCATGGCGCCCGGCTGCCTGCTTGCCTGGAACTACGATGGGGAGCCGCTCAGCGGTGAGCATGGCTACCCGCTGCGCGCGATCGTGCCGGGACCCTATTTCTGGAAGAGCGCCAAGTGGCTTCGCGGCATCGAGTTCACCGCCGAGGACCACCCCGGCTTCTGGGAGCGCAACGGGTACCACAACGAGGCCGACCCCTGGAAGGAGGAGCGCTACTCGCGCTCCTGATCCGGCTCGAGCCGCTTCGCCCGCGCGATCAGCTCGGCCACCCGCCGGCCACCCTTCCGTCCGATCTCGCGGAAGTGCTCGTTCGAGTAGCGCTCGCTGACAGCCTTGCCACCCTTGGCGCCGATCTCCTGGAAGAACTCGGCGCCGTAGCGGGCGCGGGTCGTCTTGCCTCCCTTGCGCCCGGCCTCGCGGACGCTCATGTTCCCTTCGCTGGTGGAGCCGTTCTGGTCGGTGGTGCGGCGCTCGGCCATCTGGCGCCTCCTTCGTTGCTGGCTGGTGGGGCCATGGGTGCTCCGGCCTCCGTCGCACGGGAAAGCAAGTTGCGTACCCGGCCTCCCGTTGGGCGGGTCGGCCGGCCATTCCGTCTAGAATTGCGCGCCGATGCACCCCTTGCTGCGCAACGTCGTGATCGGGATCGTGGGCCTGATCATCGCCGGCGCCCTCGCCGCCCTCGCCCTCCTCGGACGCGACTCCGACCTGTCGGTGCTCGCCCTGCTCGCTGCCGCCGTCCTGGGATCGCTCATCGGCCTCTTCCTCTACAGCCAGGGCTGGATCTGGGGAGGCAGGGCCGCCCGCCGGCGGAACCACGGGCAGGCGGTGCTCATCGCCGTCGGCGGCGGGTTGATGGCGATCGTCGCCGCGGTCGCCATCGCAGGGCTTCTCATCCTGCTCCTCCTCTTCTTCCTGGGATGAGGCCCGCCGGCGTCCCGACCGGGCTCCGCTGCTACGATTGAGA
>DASVEH010000445.1:0-7676 GCA_036380655.1 Candidatus Limnocylindria bacterium
CGCTCTCCTGGCTGCGTGAATACGTGGCCTTCGACCTCTCGCCACGGAAGCTCGCCGACGAGCTGACGATGCGCGGCATGGAGGTCAGCGCCATCGAGACGGCGGGCGCGGACTGGACCGATGTCGTCGTCGGGCGGGTGGTCGAGCTCGGCCGCCATCCGAACGCGGATACGCTGTGGCTGACCGCGGTGGACCTCGGGGACGGTGAGCCCGTCGCGATCGTGTGCGGGGCGCAGAACCTCGAGGTCGGCCAGCTGGTGCCGGCGGCTCGGGTTGGGGCGGTCCTCCCCGGCGATCGCCGCATCGAGCGCAGCAAGATTCGCGGCGTGGTCAGCAACGGGATGCTGTGCAGCGCCATCGAGCTCGGCCTCGGGACCGATGCGGAGGGGATCCACATCCTGGGGCACGGGGCCGAGATCGCACCGGGCACTCCGCTGGCCGATCTGGTCGGCGACACCGTCCTGGACGTCGACGTCAAGCCCAATCGTGGCGACGCGCTCTCGATGGTGGGCCTGGCCCGCGAGATCGCCGCCTTCACCGGCGCTCGGCTGCAGCTGCCGCAGGCCGACGTGGAGGAGGCGGCCGACGACAGCACGAGCGACCACGTCTCGGTCCGCATCGAAGAGCCGGAGCTCAACCCGCGCTTCACGGCGCGGTGGTTCGGCGGCGTGACGAACGGGGCGTCGCCCGAGTGGATGCAGCGCCGCCTCATCGCCGCGGGGATGCGTCCCATCAGCGCCGTGGTCGACGTCACCAACTACGTCCTGCACGAGCTCGGGCAGCCGATGCACGCCTACGACGCCGATACCGTGCCGTCCGGACGGATCGTCGTGCGCCGGGCACGGGCGGGCGAGGCGCTCGTCACCATCGATCACGTCGAGCGCCGCCTCGACGAGAGCATGCTCGTCATCGCCGACGAAGAGCGCGCCATCGGGCTGGCCGGGATCATGGGCGGCGCGTCGACCGAGGTCGGGGGCGAGACGTCCAACGTCATCCTCGAGTCGGCCATCTTCCACGGGCCAACGATCCGCAACACCGCCAGACGCCTCGGTCTGCGATCGGAGGCGAGCATGCGGCACGAGAAGGGGATCGGGCACGACCTGCCCCGCCTGGCGGCTGATCGGGCCGCCGCGCTCCTCGCCGAGATCACGGGTGCCCGGGTGGCATCCGGGATCGTCGACAACGACCCGGAACCGAGGGCGTGGAGCCGGGTCGAGGCGAGCGTCGATCGCCTCTCGCGCCTGCTGGGCATCGAGCTGACCGCCGCTCGGGTGGCCGAGCTGATCGAGCCGCTCGGATTCGAGGTCGAGGGGCGGGCGGACGCGGTCGTCATCGCCGTCCCGCCGCACCGGCTCGATGTGACCTCCGACGCCGACGTCGCCGAGGAGGTCGCCCGCGCCCATGGCTACGAGCGCATCGCGGGACGCCTTCCGCGCGCCGCCCTTCCGCCGTTCCGGGCCGATCCGAGCGAGCCGCGCCATCGAGTGCGCCGGATCCTGGCGGGGCTCGGCCTCGACGAGATGGTGAGCCATGCCCTCATCGGCGCCGACGATCTGCGGCGGACACGGCTGGACCCCGATGCCGCCGACCTCGTCCGCATCTTCAACCCGCTCAGCGCTGAGCACGCCATCCTGCGGCCGTCGCTGGCCCCGTCGCTGCTCGGCGGATTGGCCGAGAACGCCCGCTGGCGCCAGCCGGACGCGCGCCTCTTCGACGTGGGCAAGGTGTACTGGTACCACCCGGATGCGCCCACCCCGCGCGACCGGCGGGCGGAGACCGCCGGCACCGGACGCTACGAGTCTTGGGAGCTCGGCCTCGTGGTGGCCGGCAATGTCGTTCCGGCCTTCGCCGGGGAGCCGGCACGCGCGGCCGACGTCGCCGACCTGAAGGGGGTCATCGACGCGCTCCACGACGCGCTCGGAGCCCCTCGGCCGGCCTACAGGGCCGACGAGGCCGACGCCGCGCACGCCCACCGCCATCCGGGTCGGACCGGGCTCATCTGCGATGCCGCCGGCCGCCCCTACGGATCGGTCGGCGAGGTCCACCCCCGCGTGGTCGAAGCATGGGGCCTGACGGGCCGGCCCGTTGACGCCTCGATCGACCTGGATCGGATCCTCGATCTGGTGCCCGCCGAGCGTCGTTCGCGCCCGATCGCGGCCGCGCAGCCGGTCGACCGGGACCTCGCCGTGGTCGTGGCCGACGCGACCCCGGTCGGCGAGGTGCTGCGCGTCACCCGGATGAGTGCCGGGCCGATGCTCACCGGCCTGCGCGTATTCGACGTCTACCGCGGCGACCAGATCGGCCCCGGCCGGGTGAGCTACGCGCTGGCGCTGCGCTTCCAGCCCGACGAGCCGGGCGAGGTGAAGGCGATCGAGAAGGCGCTGAACAAGGTCCGGGGTTCCCTCCGGCACCACCTCGACGCGGAGATCCGGTAGGAGGATCGGCGCCTTGTCGCCCGTGCCGAGCGGCTGGTACCCTTGCGGCCGCCCGAGCCCGAGTTTCCGCGTGCCGGGCGCCATCGGCGCATGTTAGGAGTGGAGAGCGTGGAGCTGCTCGCGCGGCTGAGCTGGTTCGACCTGGTGATCATCGGCATCCTGGCGGCCGGCGTGTTTGCCGGATTCACACAGGGAATGATTCGCTACGTCCTGAACGCGATCGCGGTGGTCGTGGCATTCGTCCTCGCCTCGCAGCTGAAGGGACCGATGGTCGACCTGCTCGGCTTCTGGCGCGCCTTCACGCCCGAGGGCCGCGAGCTGCTCATCTTCGTGCTGCTCTTCTTCGGATTCGTGCTGGCCGGCTTCTTCGCAATCCGCGCGCTCTACCACCGGACCAGGCTGCCGATCATCCGGCAACTCGACGAGATCGGCGGCGCGATCTTCGGGCTCATCTTCGCGGCGCTGGTGCTCACCTTCCAGCTGATCGTCTTCGACAGCTTCTTCCGGCTCGGCGGTGACACGGGGGGCTGGGTGGCCTCCTACTACGAGGCGCTCAACGACTCACTCCTCATAGCCTTCTTCCGCGAGACGCTCATCCCGACCGCCGGCTTCCTGGCTCGGCCGTTCGTGCCGGAGGAGATCGCCGCCCTCCTCGTCCCGTGATCGAGGCCCCGTCGGTCACCCGCGCCTGGTTCGACCGGCCGTCGGTGGAGCTGGCGCCCGAGCTGCTCGGCGCGCGTCTCGTCCACCATGCGGCGGAGGGGACGGTCGGGGGACGGATCGTGGAGGTCGAGGCGTATTCCGGGCCGGAGGACCTCGCCGCGCACTCGTCGCGGGGCCGCACGGCGCGAAACTCGGTGATGTTCGGGCCCCCCGGCCATCTGTACGTGTACCTCATCTATGGCCTTCACCACTGCATGAACGTGGTCGCCGGGCCGGGCGACAAGCCGGAGGCCGTCCTGATCCGGGCGCTCGAGATCGACGAGGGGATCGAGCTCGCCCGCCTTCGCCGGGGCCCTCGAGCGCCGCAGGGCCGGCTGGCCGCGGGGCCGGGGAATGTCGGCCAGGCACTCGGGGTCGATCGGAGCCACAACGGCTCGGACCTGCTGTCCGGGCCGATCCGGATCGAGCCGCGCCCGGGTCCGGTTCCACCGCTGCGGAGCGGCCCGAGGATCGGCGTCGCCTACGCGGCGGACTGGGCGGCACGCCCGATGCGCTACTGGATTGCCGATGACCTCCACGTCTCCCGCCGCTGACAGCCGGTCGGTCACCGCCGACGAAGGCAGCCTGCGGGCATTGGAGTTCGGAGCCATCGTCGCGCGCCTGGCCGACCTGACCGGCTTCGAGCCGGCGCGCGAGCTGGCCCTCGCCTCCGTGCCAAGCCCCGATGCCGTCCACGTCGGTCTCCTGCAGGACCAGACCGACGAGGCGAGCCGGCTGCTCGAGGAGCAGGCGCAGGCCACCATCGGCGGCGCGCGGGACATCCGCGGCGCGATCGATCGTGCGGGGCGCGGCGGTCGCCTGACGCCGGCCGAGCTGCTCGAGGTGGGGGAGACGCTCGAGGCAACGGCGCGCCTGCAGGCCCGGCTCAAGGCCTGGCGCGAGCCGCACCTGGCCGGGCTGCGCGACGAGCTCGACCCGGCGCCGGATCTCGCCCGCGACATCGGCCGCAGCATTGACGAGGCGGGGGAGATCCTCGACACGGCGTCGTCCGAGCTGGCGGCGATTCGGAAGCGATTGCGCACGTCCCAGGACCGCGTCCGCGAGCGTCTCAACGCCATGCTGCGATCCAGCGCGCTTGCAGGGCTGATCGGCGAGCCGATCGTCACCATGCGCTCGGGTCGGTACGTGATTCCGATCCGCGCCGAGGCGAAGGGTCGGGTGAAGGGAATCGTCCACGACCAGAGCGCCTCGGGCGCGACGCTGTTCGTGGAGCCGCTCGGCGTGGTGGAACTGAACAATGCCTGGACCGAGGCGTCGCTCGCCGCGCAGCGCGAGGAGGAGCGCATCCTGGACGAGCTTTCCGCCGCGGTCGAGGCGCGCAGCGCGTCGCTGCGCGAGAGCCTCGCCGCGCTGGCCCGCGCGGACCTGTGGATGGCGCGAGCGCGCCTCGGCGCGCAGATGGACGCCGTCCGCCCTGCGCTCGCCGAGGACGCCGCCGAGCTGCTCTCCGCGCGTCACCCGCTGCTCGGCGAGGGTGCGGTGCCGATCGATCTCCGGCTCGGCGATCGCTTCGGCTACCGCGCGCTGGTGGTGACGGGGCCGAACACCGGCGGCAAGACGGTCTCGCTCAAGACCCTCGGGTTGCTGGCGCTGATGCACCAGGCCGGACTGCGCGTGCCGGCCGCCGACGGCGCTCGGCTGCCGGTCTTCCGGCGGGTGATGGCGGACATCGGCGACGAGCAGAGCATCGCGCAGTCGCTCTCCACCTTCTCCAGCCACCTTCGCAACGTCGTGCGCTTCGTCGATGCCGCCGGGCCGGGAACGCTCGTCCTGCTCGACGAGGTCGGCGCCGGGACCGATCCGACCGAGGGCTCCGCGCTGGCGATGGCCATCGTCACTCGTCTTCTGGAGGCGGGCGCCATGGTGGCGGCCACGACGCACTACGCCGAGCTGAAGACCTTCGCGACCGAGCACGCGTCGGTGACGAACGCGGCCGTCGAGTTCGACGTCGCGACGCTGCGTCCCACCTACCACCTGACCGTCGGCCTGCCCGGCAAGAGCCAGGCGTTCGCCATCGCCGAGCGGTTGGGGCTGCCCGCCGAGATCCTCGACGACGCGCGGACGCGCATCTCGGCGGAGCACGCCAGCATGGAGGAGACCCTGGCGGCCATCACGCGCGCGCAGGACGCGCAACAGGCCGCCCTCGACGCTGCGCAGGCGGAACGCGCCGAGGCGGCCGAGGAACGCGACCGTGCCCGCGCCGGCGTCGCTCGCGCGCGGCGCGAGGCCGGGGAGCTGCTCTCCGACGCACGGCGCGCGGCGGACGACATGCTCGCCCGCGCCGAGCGGGAGGTCGCCGACGTCCGCCGCGAGCTGACCCGCCAGCGCAACCTGCGCGGCGGCGGGACTCCTCGCGCGGCCGATGCCTTCGATGAGCTCGCCCGGCGAGCTCGCCGCGTCCGCAACGAGGCACCGCCGGTCGCCGAGGCGGAGGAGGTCGCGGCGGAGGAGGGACCGCAGGCGCCGCAACCCCGTGTCGGCCTGTGGGCACGCTCCCGCACGCTCGGCAGCACCGGACGCATCCTCGAGATCAGCGGCCGCACAGGCCGAGTGACGATGGAGACCGACGGCGCGCGGCTGGTCATCCCCGCCGACGACGTCGACGTCGTTCCGGAGCCGATCAGCGGCCCAACGCCACGCGACCTCGAGGCCGAGGAGCTGCGCCGGCGGGCCGCCGCGCGGGTGTCGCCGACCCTCGACCTGCACGGCGAGCGCGTCGAGGCGGCGCTCGAGCGCCTCCACGCCCACCTGGACGACGCACTGCTGGCCGGGCTCGACAGCGTGGTCATCGTGCACGGCATCGGGACCGGCGCGCTGCGGCGGGCCGTGCGCGAGGCGCTGGCCGAGCATCCGCGGGTTCGCGGCATACGCGGTGGTCGCCGCGACGAGGGCGGCGACGGGGCGACGGTGGCCGAGCTCTAGGGCGCGGCGTCCGTGTCCGGCGTGGGCGTGGGCGTCGGGCTGGGGGTGGGCACCGGAGGCGTCGGCACCACGATGACTGGTGGTGTCGGAGTCGGCGGGGGCGTCGGCTCCGGTGTCGGCGATGGAGTCGGCGTGGGGGATGGCGTCGGCGACGGCGACGGCGTCGGGCTGGAGGTCGGGATCTCGCCCGGCGTGCACTCGACGGTCGGCGCCAACGGAGCATCGATCGGCCCCGGATACGGCTGCCGCACGCTCGCGTTGAGCTCGTCCTCGCGGCCCGACCACTCCTCGATCCAGGCCAGGTTGGCCTCCTCCCAGGTCGGTCGCTCTTCCTCCCAGCCGGCGAGGTCCAGGTAGCGGCGCTCCTCAGGTTGGGGCGGCGGCGGCTCGGCCGATGGGTCCGGCGATGCCGATGGAGCGAGGGTCGCGAAGTCGCCGCATCCCTCCTGCCAGATCTTGCCCGTGACCACCTCGATGCGCAGCTCCCGATGAAGGGTGTCCTGCTCGGTCGGCTGTCGATCGGAGCGGAACAGCTCGGTGACGGTCGTCTCAGTGAGCTCGCCGGGCAGCATGCCGCTGATCGCGTCGACGGTGACCTCCGAGATCCCCTCCGGGCGCTCGAAGTCGTAAACGGGCAGCTCGTTGAGGGCAACCACCTCGGCCATGTAGTCGTGCCAGAGGAAGGTCGGCCCATCGGCGGCGAACACGTCCTCGATCTGTGAGAAGTCGCTGTTGCCCACCCAGGCGCCGGTCACGATCGCGCCATCGGTCACCTCCGGGTCCGGATCGGGGGCCAGGTAGCCCACCGCCTGGAGGTCGCGGAAGTCGTTCGTGGTGCCGGTCTTGAGCGTCGCCGGTCGGCGCCCTCCTTCGGTCTGCAGCTGGAAGCGCGGGCCCCACAGCGGGTTCGTGGCCGGATCGGTGTTATCGGCCAGGATGTCGGTGACGAGGTATGCGGAGGCCGCCGAGAGGACCTGCTCCGGCTCCTCGGCGTCGGTGTCGTGGTCGTAGATGACCGTGCCGCGCGAGTCCTCGATGCGCTGGATCAGGTAGGGCGGGTGGTACTCGCCGCCATTGGCGATGCCCCCGTAGGCGCCGACCAGGTCGAGGAAGTGGACGCCGATGGTGCCGAGCGTGAGCGAGGGCACGGCGACCTCCTCCTCCTGCCGCGGATCCCAGTCGAGCCCCAGCCGCTCGCCGAGATTCACGACCTTGTCGGTGCCGATGAGCTGCTGAGCCTTCGTGACCGGGATGTTGAGGGAGTACTTCAGGGCATCGCGCACTCGCACCGGGCCGCGCTGCCGGTTGTCGGCGTTCGGGACGCTGTAGCCATCGACGATCTCGCCCTCGACGTCCATGAACATGGTCGCCGGCGTGATCGCGCCCGACTCGAAGCCGGCGGCGTAGGTGATCGGCTTGAAGGCCGATCCGGATTGCCGATACCCCTGGCCGATGACGTCGAAGTTGGCCTGGTGCTCGGGCGTCGACTCGCCGAAGAAGCTGGCGCTGCCGACGTAGGCCAGCACCGCACCCGTCCGGTAGTTGATCGTCACCAGGGCATCGTTGTTGATGTTTCGGCCCTGGAGCTGGTAGATC
>DASVEH010000446.1:0-6214 GCA_036380655.1 Candidatus Limnocylindria bacterium
GCCCCTTGCCCGCGCCATCCTGCGCCAGGAGGTGGTGCGCGGCGAGCAGCTCATCGTCACCAACACCGTCAGCAAGCGCGAGGTGCCGATCCTGGTCAACAGCGTGCCTCTCAGCGATGCGTCCGATGGCCGGGCCGGCGCCGTGGCAGTGTTCCAGGACATCACGCCGCTCCACGAGCTCGATCGCCAGCGCGACGAGTTCCTGGCGGCCGTGTCGCATGACCTGCGCAACCCGGTCGCGATCATCAGGGGCCGCACCGAGCTGCTGCGCCGCACGATGAACCGATCCGAAGTGCCCGACACCGAGCAGCTGACGCGGGGCCTGCGCGCCATCGACTCGAGCAGCAAGCGGCTGGTCGGCCTCGTCGACGAGCTGCTCGACGTCACGCTGCTGCGGATGGGCCACTCGATCGACCTCAACGTGGCCGCGACCGATCTCGCCGAGATCGTGCGGCGCACCGTGGACGAGTACCAGCAGGCGCATCCCGATCGGTCGATCGAGGTGCTCCTGGAGCACGATCGGCTGGTTGGGATGTGGGACGGAACGCGCATCGAGCGCGTGATTGCGAATCTTCTGTCCAATGCCGTCAAGTACGGCACGGCCGACAGCGAGATCAGGGTCTCAGCATCCGCCGAAGGCCGCGACGGCGGGGAATGGGCGGTGCTGGCCGTGTCGAACGAGGGGCCCGGGATCCCCGCGGACGAGGTGGACCGCGTCTTCGACACGTATTACCGAGCGAGCAACGTGTCCGAGTTCATCAGCGGCACCGGCGTGGGCCTGGCCGGTGTGCGGCATATCGTCGAGCAGCACGGCGGCACGATCGGTGTCGAGAGCGTCGAGGGCGGGACAACCACCTTCACCGTGCGCCTTCCGGTGATGAACACCGACTGAGAAGACGGTTGCCGAAACGGCCGCGACGCTCGACGCTCTTGCCGCGCTTTGGAGCCGTCAGCGGATTCGCTCCAGCCCGTCGAGGATGAGGTCGAGCCCGAACGCGAACTCGCCCTCGTCTTCGGGATTGCGCGGCTTCAGGTGCTGTTCGATGTGCTCGGCGAGATGCGGCATCTCGTCTCGGGGGAAGTCGCGGAAGAAGTCCCCTGCCATGACGGCAAGGTCGTCGTCGCTCCCGAGGTTCATGCCGACCACCCAGAGGGTGAAGCCCATGATGTGGCTGTCGAGGGCGTGGTAGGCGTGATCGGTCAGCTCGGCCGAGAAGCCGGCCTCCCGGAGGGTTCCCAGCAGCGCGTCCATGTAGCGGAGCCGCGCCTGGCTCACCCGCGATGACGAGAGCATGAGGCTGGCCGCCCACGGGTGGCGGATGAGGACCTCGTAGGCCGATCTCGCGGATCCACGGAGGGCTGCCTTCCACTCAACCTCACGCGACGGAAGGTCGAACTCGCTCACGACCATATCGACGATCGCGTTCAGGATGTCGTCCTTGTTGGCCACGTGGTTGTAGAGCGACATGGCCTCGACCCCGAGCTCTTGCCCGAGCCTGCGCATGCTCAGGGACTCGATCCCGCCTTCGTCAGCAAGGTCGATTGCAGCGCGCAGCACCCGTTCCCGGGTCAGGGGCGCTCGAGCTTCGGCGGCGCTGGCTGGCTTCGTGGCCATGGACCTCCCCACGATCGGCCTTGACATACTTACAGCGTACGTCTACCGTGACGGCACGCAAGGCTTACAGTGTACGTCAGGAGTTCGATGAAGGCGATCGTCTACCGCACCTACGGCTCACCGGACATCCTCCGCCTGGAGGAGGTCCCCAGGCCGGAGGTCCGTGACGGGGACGTCCTCGTCCGGGTGCATGCCGCGGCGGTGAACCCGCTGGACTGGCATCTCCTGCGCGGCCAGCCGTACATCGTTCGCCCCACCTCCGGCTGGCGGACGCCGAAGCGGAACATTCCCGGTGTCGACGTGGCCGGCGTGGTGGAGGCGGTCGGCCGGGACGTGACGCAGCTGAAGCCCGGCGACGAGGTCTTCGGCGAGAAGACGCGCGCCTGCGCGGAGTACGTCGGCGGTCCCGCCCGTCTCTTCGTTCACAAGCCGGCGAACCTGACGCTGGAGCAGGCTGCCGCCATCCCGGTCGGCGGAGCCACGGCGCTGCAGTCGCTGCGCGATCACGGGCACGTTCAGCCGGGCCAGAGGGTGCTCATCAACGGGGCATCGGGAGGCGTCGGCACGTTCACCGTCCAGCTCGCGAAGCATTTCGGAGCGGAGGTGACCGGGGTCTGCAGCACGCGGAATGTCGAGCTCGTTCGCTCGCTCGGCGCCGACTACGTCATCGATTACACCCGTGAGGACTTCGCTCGCGGGCCGCACCGGTACGACCTCATCATCGACAACGCCGGCAACCGCTCGCTGCTCGCCCTTCGCCGTGCCCTTGCGCCGAACGGGCGGGCGGTGCTCGTCGGCGCGTCGAAGGGCAATTGGTTGGGCCCCGTCGCGCGGATGTTCGCTGCTGGGCAGCTGTCACGCTTCGGCAGCCGGAAGCTGGGATTCATGCTGACCGATATCGAGCGCGAGGATCTGATCTTCCTCAAGGAGGTCGTCGAGGCCGGAAGTGTGACGCCGGTCATCGACCGTAGCTTCCCGCTGGCCGGAGTCCCTGACGCGCTGCGATACCTCGAGACCATGCGCGCTCGGGGCAAGGTCATCATCACCATCGCATCGCCCACCCCTTGACCCGGCGGCGCAGGATACCGATGGAGAGCGATCGCGCAGCCGATCGCGTCCACGCTCGAGGTGACCGCGCCATGCCCGACAAGGGACCCGGCTCGAAGAGCAAGGGCAAGAAGGAAAAGGGCGGGGGCAAGAAGAAGAAGTAGCCGCCGATCAGCGGGCGGGGACCAGCTCCGTCCGCAGCTCGTGGCTCTCGTCGGGCAGCCGCGCCTCGTACCAGATCCGGTACCCGCCGTCCCGCAGCGGCAGAACGTCGAGGTAGCGGACGTCGCGCACGGCGTCGTCGCCCACCTGTGTCAGCTCGCCGGGACGCTCTCCGGTCAGCCGAGCGAGGCCGGTGCGCTCGAACCAGTTCTCCTCCTTCGACGCACGACCGTCGTACGCGGCGCGACCGTCGGGGAGGACGGCGGTGAGCCGCGCCCCGCGCTGGTCCCACGTGCCGGGCCGGGGCGCCAGCACCGTCCCGTGCCACTCCCACGCCACGCCATCGGTGCTGGTGGCGTAGGCGGTCGTCATCCGGTCCTCCTCGTCAGGCTCGTCGAGGGGATGGCAGCAGATCCAGGCCTGCCATCCCCCATCGGCCGTGCGCTGCACGAGCGGGTCCTTCACGCCGGTGCGCTCATCGCCGGGAAAGACGGTCCGCGCCGGAGCGGTCGCGAGGTCGGCGGGATCATCGGCCTCGAGCAGATCGATCCACCAGTGCTTGCTCGGCGGCTTGCTGGCGGAGCAGACGTACAGGCGCCAGCGGCCATCGTCGGTCCGGATGATCGACGGGCGCTCCATGGACGCCGCGTCGAAGCGCTTCTGGTCGAGGGTCGCCACCGTCGTCAGGGTCTCACCGTCCGTCGATCGTGCGACGACGGTCGACCCGCGTCCGGCCGCGCCGGTGCGGACCCGATACGCGATGACGAACCCGCCCTCGTCGTCCATGGCGGCGCTCGATGCGCCGGCCCACCAGCCGACACCGGCGCCGGGCGCGGGTACGGCGACGACTGACGGGGCGGAGCCCGGGAGCGGGAACTCGTTCATTGGCTCGAATGTAGCAGCGTCCCGCAGTCGAGCCTACCCGCACTGAGCCGCCATCGCGTCCGGGCGATTAACCCGCAGGGTGAAGAACGGGCAGCTGGGACAGAGCCCCGGCTCGAGCAGCGCGAGGTGCCCGTGGCTCTCGTCCGCCACCGCGAAGCGCTCGCCGTTGCGTATTGCAGCGATCACGTCCATGCGTGACCAACGCGTCAGGCCACCGCCCGGGTCCCGGGTCTGGACGAACGTCACGTGCCGATGGCTGCTCAGCTCGAGCCTGGCGTCCAGCTCGACACAAGCCACCTCGTGTGGCGGCATCGACGCGGCGCCCAGCGGCGGCGTGGTCATTGGCCTTGATAATAGTTGATTCGGGCGACCGGGCTAGGTACTATCGAGGGTCTCCGGGTGGGTGGGCCGGCGGGCGGAAAGGGAACCCCGCAATGCATCGATTCCGCTCGCCCCTGGTCTCGCTCGCGCTCTCCACTCTTCTGACGCTCCTCACGATCGCAACGGCGCTCGCCGAGAGCAAGCCGCCGATCCCGCACTAGGTCTCGACACTGACGCAACTGAGCCGGTAGTGCTCGCCGGCCGTGCCCACCCGCACTTCAGTCAGCCGGGGCCGCTCGTGCGTCCGAGTGCTTCCGCGTACAGCACGTTGGCGCCCTCGAGGTCGCCCCATCCCGTCCGCAGGCCCGCCCACTCGGCGAGGACGTCCCGCAGCTGCGATTGCGATCGGTGCTCACGGAGCAACGAAGCGGCATTCCCGAACTCCTCCTCGACGGAGGATCGATCCCCTCGGCGATGGGCGAGCCTGCCCAGGGTGAGATGCGCTCCCGCCGCGACGATCGGGGCAACGCCGGTTCCCGCCAGCGCGGCATGCGCTCGCTCCGCGGCCCCAGTCTCATCACCACGCGTGAATGCGAGGCGCGCCTCCGCTTCCGCCACTTCGGCGAGCAGGCCCGCGTCCTGATGACGCTCGGCCAGCTCCCTCGCCCGCGCGAGGTGCGTTTCCGCACGCTGGGTGTTGCCGAGATCGATGAAGTTGATACCCATGTTGTTCTCGAGCGCGCATTCCTCGAGGCCGACATCGGCCTCCCGATAGAGCGCCAGGCTCTCGTGACCCACCCTGATCGAGCGCTCGAGGTCGCCGACGAAGCGGTACTGGAGGGCAAGCCCGGAAAGGAATGCGGCCCGCTGCCGAAGTGAGCTGTCGCCGAGGAGGGCCCGTGCCTCTTCCATGTACGAGAGTCCGCGCGCCGGTTCGCCATCCCACGCCTCGACGTTGCCAAGCTGGGTGAGTAGCCGGAACCGGAAATCGGGTACGACTGCGAGCCCGGCACGTTCCTCCGCGAGAAGCTGCTGGAGGATTCCGCGCGCCGCCGAGGGGTTGTCCAGGAGGTAATGAGCGCCCGCCAGCCAATAGCGCGCCCAGGCCGCGTCCGCCGGCGCGGCGAGCCCATCAAACAGCTCAGCGGCCTCGGAGGCTGAACGAATGGCCTCATGGCCCCGACCAAGGCGGCAGAGGGCTTCGGCCCGCCCCCGCAGGAGCTCCGCACGATTTCGCCGGTCGTCGCCGGCGGTCTCGAGGAGCGCGTCGTACCGGTCGAGTGCCTCCTGGTACTTCCCGGAGGCGAGCAGGAGATCGGCTTCCAGCCGGTTGGCTGCCGGCCGCTCCTCGGCGATCAGGTCGGGTATGGAGACGCCGAGGCGCTCGCTCAGAAAGGTGAGCGCCGCCATCGAAGGCTTGGCCAGCCCTCGCTCGAGGGCGCTGATATAGGCCGGGGTGTATCGGCCCTCGACGACCTGCCGTTGGGTCAATCCAGCCCGCGTACGCGCCTGGCGGATGCGCTCGCCGACGCGCCTGGCGACATGACTGCTATCGACGACGACGACCTTGCGCGTCCGCGTGCGACTCTCGTTCACCGTCCCATCATAGGGATCGGTCAACTATTTTCTCCTGGCCGATTCGTACCTTCCGCCCGCGGGCCGATTGGTCAGCCGCCGAAGTCGCCTCCGCCGAAGTCGCCACCGAAGTCGCCGCCACCACCGAAGTCGCCTCCCCCGCCGAAGTCGCCCTCCGCTGCCCCACCGGCGTCGGCATCGGCGTCGGACGCATCGGCATCGGACCCGCCGTCGTCGAAGAAGGCGTTCGCGATCGACGAGCCGACGAAGGCACCGGCCAGGGTCGACAGGAACATCGAGCCCAATCCGGGCGCGCCTGCGCCACCGAAGGCGCGCTCAATGGTTCCCGGCTCACGAATCTCGGCCCGCGTCGCGGCGCGAGCCAGCGATTTCGGGTCGTCCGAGCTGGCCTCCGAGGCGGGCACCTCCTCGGCGAGCTGCCGCAGGACCGCGGCGCGTTGATCGGGTGACAGCTGCGCGAACGCCTCCTCGTGAGCGCGCTCGATGTCATCGGGTGGCGCCGTGCGCAGCATGTATCGGTATCGCTCGAGTGCCTGCTGATCGTCCATGGCATCGCATCATGCACGTACAGGGCCATCGTGGCCGCCG
>DASVEH010000447.1:0-2416 GCA_036380655.1 Candidatus Limnocylindria bacterium
ACTTTCGATCGGACCGCCGCGAGGATCGGTCGCCCATCCACGCCACACCGCGAGCGGATCCCCGTACAGGTGATGGAGATCGTCACGGGTCGCCCAGAGGACGAGGACCGGGGAGCGAACCAGGCTCCCGGCGGCCAGATCCGCCTCGTCCGCCGCTCGGTCGACTGTCAGGCCGGCACGGTAGTCCTCGAGCATCGCGTGAACCGTCGCAGGATCGTGAATGGCACGCCGGCAGTCGGCATGATTCTCCTCGCCCATCGCGACGGCGTCGAGCTCGTACCACGCGTCCGGATCACAGAGGATCGCTCGCTCGGGCTTGTCGGGCTGCGCGAAGAAGAACCAGTGCCACCATGCCGAGGCGAACCGCGCGTCCGCTCGGCGCAGGGCCTCGCCGATCGGCACGGCGTCGAGGATGCCCAGGTGGGTCACGGCGCTCGGGTGGTCGAGTGCCGTCCTGAGCGCAACGTACGCCCCTCGATCGTGTCCAACGACCGCGAACCGGTCATGGCCCAGCCGGCGCATCAGGCGTACCGCATCCCGTGCCATTGCCCGCTTCGATGCCTGGGAGTGATCCGGCTGGCCGAGGGGCTTCGTCGACTCGCCGTAGCCTCTCAGGTCGGGACACACGACGGTGAAGGCATCGGCGAGGCGCGGTGCGACGCGATGCCACGTGGTGTGCGTACGCGGATGGCCGTGGAGCAACAGAACGGCCGGGCCCGTGCCCCCGTGCCGGACGCGGAGCGTGACCTCACCGACGTCCACGCGCTCGAGCGTGAAATCTTCGAACCAGGTGGCCATCAGATGCTGCCGGAGCGTCGAACCCTGCGGGTGGCGCGCCCGTCGTCGGCCCTCGGCACGTCGCGGTGGGTCAGCCGCGGGAGCGGCGGCGAGTCGCGATGCGCTCGCGCATGAGCGCGGTCTGGAGTGCGGCACGGACGCGGGCGATGTCGACGGGGTCCTTGACCTCGCCCAGCTCCGCCTCAGCGGCCTTGCGAGCCTCCACGGCGCGCGCCTCATCGATCTCGTCGGAGTGCTCGGCGAGGTCGGCCATGACGATGACCTTGTCCGGTCGCACCTCCACGAAACCGCCGGAGATGAGCATCGACTGCTCGGTGCCGCCCTTCTTGATGCGCAGCTCGCCCACGCCCAGGGCGCTGATCAGCCGCGTATGGTGCGGCAGGATGCCGAGCTGCCCGTCGACGCCGGGCACGACGACCATGTCCACCTCATCGGTGAACGCGCGCCGCTCCGGAGAGACGATCTCGAGCTGCAGCGGCATCGGTCAGCCCAGCTTCTCGGCGTTCGCGACCACGTCCTCGATCTTGCCGGCCATGAAGAACGCCTGCTCGGGGAGCTGGTCGTGCTTCCCTTCGAGGATCTCTCCGAAGCCGCGGACGGTCTCCTTGAGCTCCACGTAGGCGCCGGGGCGGCCGGTGAACTGCTCGGCAACGAAGAACGGCTGGCTCATGAAGCGCTGCAGGCGACGGGCGCGTGCGACGGTGATCTTGTCCTCCTCCGAGAGCTCGTCCATCCCCAGGATGGCAATGATGTCCTGGAGGTCCTTGTAACGCTGCAGCGTCCGCTGCACTTCGCGCGACACCTCGAAGTGCTCGTCGCCCACGATGCGCCGATCGAGGACGGTCGAGGTCGAGGTGAGCGGGTCGACGGCCGGGTAGATGCCGAGCTCCACGATCGAGCGCTCGAGCCGAATGGTCGAGTCGAGGTGCGCGAAGGTCGTGGCGGGGGCAGGATCGGTGTAGTCGTCGGCGGGCACGAAGATGGCCTGCAGCGAGGTGATAGAGCCCTTGCGGGTCGAGGTGATCCGCTCCTGGAGGTCGCCCATCTCGGTCGCCAGCGTCGGCTGGTAGCCCACCGCGGAGGGCATGCGACCAAGCAGCGCGGACACCTCGGAGCCCGCCTGGGTGAAGCGGAAGATGTTGTCGATGAAGAGGAGGATGTCGCGCCCCTCCTCGTCGCGGAAGTACTCGGCCATGGCGAGGGCGGTGAGACCGACCCGCTGGCGCGCGCCGGGAGGCTCGTTCATCTGGCCGAAGACCATGACGGTCTTGTCGATGACGCCCGATTCGGTCATCTCGCCGAGGAGGTCGTTGCCCTCGCGCGAGCGCTCGCCGACGCCGGCGAACACCGAGTAGCCGCCATGCTCGGCGGCGATGTTGCGAATCAGCTCCTGGATGATGACCGTCTTGCCGGTGCCGGCGCCGCCGAAGACGCCGACCTTGCCGCCGCGCCGGAAGGGCGCGATCAGGTCGATGACCTTGATGCCCGTTTCGAAGACCTGCGCCTCGGTCTCCATCTGGTCGAACGCCGGGGGATCACGGTGGATCGGCAGGCTCTTCTCCGCCTTCACCTCGCCCTTCCCATCGATGGGGTGGCCGAGGACATCGAACACGCGGCC
>DASVEH010000448.1:0-4474 GCA_036380655.1 Candidatus Limnocylindria bacterium
CGGCCTGATCGATCACGCGCGGGGCAGCAACCCTACGTGCATCTGCTGCCCATCTACACCACGCGCCGCCAGGAGCGGTCGCGGTCGGCGTCGGCGCGTCGGTAGGACTCGGCGAGGATCGTGATCGGGTGGACGGTCGGCACGCCGGTCGACTGCTCGATCTGCCAGCGGCAGGTCTCCGAGTCGCAGGCGGCGCGCGACGCGCCGGCGCGACGCGCCGCGCGGACCTTCTCGAACAGCGGCGCGCCAACGTCCTGGGCGATCTGCCAGCGCTCCGCCTTGAGGCCGTAGGTGCCGGCGGCCCCGCAGCAGTCGTGGTCCGAGTCCACCGCCCGCAGTCCCGGCACGAGCGCGAAGAGGTCCATCGCCGGCGTCCCGATGCCGTGCGACTTGAGCTGGCAGGGCGGGTGGTACGGCAGCGGCTCCGCGATCGGCGCGAAGCCGGTGTCGAGCTCGCCGCGGTCGTGGAGGTCGAGGAGGAGCTCGCAGACGTCCCAGGTCGCATCGGCCACGGCGCTGGCGTCGGCATCGGCCAGGTCGAGCATCTCGCGGTACTCGGCCTTGAGCGCGTGCGTGCAGGAGGTCGAGGTCCCGACGATGCGGTAGCCGGCCCGGGCAAAGACGGCCAGCGATGAGAGGTTCCGGCGGGCCTTGGCGCGGGCCTGCTCGTAGAGGCCATTCGAGATGAATGGCAGGCCGCAGCACTCCTGGGGCGGCACGATCACCGTGAAGCCGTTGCGCTCCAGGATCTCGACGGCGTCGCGGCCGAGGTCCGGCTCGAAGGAGTTGACGGCGCAGCCGTGGAAGTAGACGACCGTCCGCGCTGGGTCAACGCCGGCCTGCAGGGCCGTCGCGCCGCCGCGCCCCTTCCACCACGACCTGAAGCTGCGCCGCGCGAAGGTCGTGAGCGGCCCACGCCGGTGGATGCCGAGCAGCTTCTCGCCCATCCACCGGGCCAGCCGGTTGCGCAGGCCGATGTTGGCGAGCGGCGCCAGGGGGACACCGAAGCGGCCCATCAGGTCCGTGTCGCTGATGAGCCGGTTGCGGAAGCTCGAGCCACGCTCGGAGACGATCAGGGCGCGGGCACGGTTGTTCGTCTCGGCGATGAGGACGCCCGCCGGGCAGGCGCGCGTGCAGATCCCGCAGCCGGAGCACAGGTCGACGGTGTGATCGGGCGCGTCGGAGCCCACTCCCGGGCCGCGGAAGCGCTGAGCCTGCGGGCCGACGTACTTGGGGCCGGGAAACGCATCGGTCACGCGGGCCACCGGGCAGACGGTGGTGCACACGTTGCACTTGATGCACAGGTCGGTGCTGAAGGGCGGGAACTCGCGCGCCGAGGCGTCGTGGAAGGTCATGCGGCCACCGCAGTCGAGGCCGCCAGTGAGCGAGCGGCCCGGTACGCGCTGGCAAGGGCCACGCCGTCCCCGCAGCGCTCGTCGAGGTAGTGCATGCCGGGGAGCGCGGAGCCGATCACGCGCACGTTCTCGAGCTCGGCCGGCGCCAGGTCCTCGCCGACCTCGATCCCGGCCGCCTCGAGCGGGTGCGGTTCCAGCGGATCGTCGCTGAACCAGGCATCGGGCGGTGGGGCCTGCACCCGGAGCCCGAGCACACGCTCGACCAGGGAACCGTCGTGAAGCGCCCGGATTCCGGCGCCGGCCAGGCCGCCGGTGGCCAGGACGAAGGCATCGCCGCCGATCCGCAGGGTCCGGGAGGCGGCCTCCGTATGGATGGCGACCACCCGTCGACCGGCCCGCTCCACGTCGACCACGTCGAAGCCGATCTGGATACGCCCCCCGGCGGCGAGGATGCGCTGCCTGAGCGCCTCGAACAATCGGAGACCCGGCACCGAGGGCGGCAGGCTGGCCACCTCGAAGACCCGATGGCCGAGCACGCGCTCCGCCTCGGCGTGCACCTCGGCGTGCGCTTCGATGCCCAGCACGGCGGGCACGGCGACCCGCTGGGCGCCGGACGGGAGCGCGCGGGCGATGGCGGCCAGAGCGCGGGACCGCCAGCCGGCATCCTGGAACAGGCGCGCCAGAACGTGCGGCGCGATGTTGTGCAGCCGCTCCAGCCCCGGCAGCTCGACGGTCACCCCGTGAACCTCGGCCGGACCGCCCGCCCATGCGGCGCTGGCCAGGTTGCGCGCGGCGTACGCCGCCCAGCTATCGCGAAAGCGTTGCACGCCGACGAGCACGATCCCCTCCCCCGCCCATTCGTCGAGAGCGGCGGCCTGTGCGGAGGGCAGGATGGCGGCAGGGCGAAGGGAGCCGATCGCCGTGGGGACCGGGACGAGGGCATCGTCCAGGGTGCCCGCGTGCGGCAGTCCGGCGGACGCCATCCGCGCGAGGTGCGCGGTGACGGCGCCCTCCGTATCGGCTGCCAGCGTCTGATAGGGATGCGCATTGATGGTGGCCAGCCGCCGGATCCCCTCGCGCACGCTTCGCGCCCCGGACGGAGCCGCCACGTCGAGGCCACCGTGGGTCCAGTGCGTCGTCGCCATGCCCTTGGCCGCGACGAAGACGCGGACTCCGGCCTCGGCCAGCTCGGCGGCGCACGAGAGGCCGGCAAGGCCCGCGCCGATCACCACCACGTCAGCGCGCGGCATGCGCGACTCCAGCTTCCTCGGCCGCCGGAGCGTCGGCAATGTCACCGATGGCAAGGACGCCGCGGAAGATGCCGGCGGTCAGCCACAGCTCCGCCAGCTGGTCGCCCCAGGCAATCGAGCGCGTTCCCCGAAATCGCTCGGCGATGAATCCGCGCAGCGAGGCGTTTGCGGCACCCGGGCGGCGAGCGTCGAGGACCGCAGCCGCCCTCGGCATGCAGAACGCGCCCTGGCAGGGACCCATGCCGAGCCGCGTCGTGCGGCGAAGGTCGTCGAGCGACGAATCGCCGCGCTCGTCGAGGGCGTGCTCGAGCCGGCGCTCGGTCACGAGCTCGCATTCGCAGACGAGCTCGGCGTTGCCTCCGCCCTCGGCCTCGTGCGCCGCCAGTCGATCGCCGAGCCAGTAGGGCGTGCCGGTCGCCGGGGCCGGCAGCGGCTCGTCCGCGGTGCGGCACGGCGCCTCCACGCCGAGCGACGCGGCCACCGCATCCACCGCGTCGCGGGCCATGAGCCGGTAGGTCGTCAGCTTGCCGCCAACGATGCTGAACAGGCCGCCGACGCCGTCGCGCCGGCCGTGGTCGATCACGTGGTGCGCGCGGCTGATCTCCCGCGACTCGTCGTGGTGCGCTGGCCCCAGGTCGCTCGCGTCGTACAGCGGCCGCGAGCCCGCGTAGGCGCGCAGAACGCGAGCGCCGCTGATGCCGGGCACGAGCCGCTCGCCGTCGAGGAGGAGCGCCTCGACCTCGTCACGGGTGACGTGCGCGTCGTCAGGATCGGGCACCGTGATGTCGGTGGTGCCCAGGATGCAGACGGTGTGCACCGGCACCAGGATGTCCCCGTCGCCCGGCGGCGCCAGCCGATTGACGACCGCCGTCGTCATGCGCCGGTTGAGGATGAGCATCGACCCCTTGCCCGGGCTCATCGCCAGCGTGGCGCCCGCCAGCGCGGCGACCTTGCCGGCCCACGCGCCGGCCGCCGACACGACTGCCCGACAGGCGATGGTGGCCTCCTCCCCGGTCCGCTCGTCCCGAACGCGCACGGCGGTGACGGCGCCATCGGCCGAGCGCTCGAAGCCGACGACGGCGGAGTACCGCCGGGCCGCCGCACCGTGCTCCCGCGCGCTGGCCAGGTTGGCGTCGACCAGCTCCCACGGCTCCAGCGACGCATCGGGCACCCGGTAGGCGGCACGGATCCGGCGGTTGAGGAGGGGCTCGGCACGGAAGAGGTCGTCGAGCGAGATCCGCTCGGCCTCGATGCCGGCCGCCGCGCAGGCCGTGGGGAAGCGCTCGAGATAGTCGTCGGGATCGTCCGGCGTGGCGACGAAGTAGCCGCCGGTCGGCTCGATGGTGGCCGGCGCGATCCGTCGCAGCACCGCGTTCTCCTCGATGCAGTGGCGGGCCGAGATCGGGTCGCTCTCGACGTAGCGGGCGCCGGAGTGGAGCAGGCCGTGATACCGGCCGCTGGTGCCGGAGGCGAAGTCGCCGCGCTCCACGAGCAGGGCGCTCAGGCCGCGCATGGCCAGGTCACGCAGTACGCCGGCTCCGGTGGCGCCGCCACCGATGACGACCACGTCCACCTCGCCGTGGCCGGGCATCAGCGCTGCCCGCGCAGCAGCGGCAGGGCGCCGCGCAGGTACTCCCATCCGGAGACGAGGGTGAGCGCGGTGGCGATCACCATCAGCCAGAAGCCGACGAGCTCGATCCCCGCGCCCGCGCCGGTCGCCGCGAGCGGCCCGCCGGTGAACGCGTCGTGCGCAAGGAGCAGGACTGCCATGCCGACCAGGGTGGTCATCGTCTTGGCCTTGCCGAGCGCGCGGGCGGCGATCACGACGTTCTCGGCGGCCGCCATCTGCCGCACGCCTGCGATGACGAG